>NZ_RQVH01000028.1:0-15980 GCF_003992185.1 Veillonella sp. CNR 79/14
ATAGCACTAGCTATTTCCATAGCTAGCGCTAAAAGCTTTTACATGAGTAGCCCCCACATTTGACAAAGAGCCATAAAAAAGAACCTGAATCTCATCTCACTGAGATTCAGGTTCTTCTATTACACTGTATTGTTCTAGTATAACTGTCTACAATGAACAATAGTCTTCATTATCGTTCAGTTTAACCTTTCAACAGTTTATACAGTTCTGCTACTTGTGCTTTTACAAGAGCCAATTCTTCACGTTGTGCTTCATTTTCTGCTTTTTGAGCAGCATTGGTAGCACGCAATTCATTTAATTGGTCCTTTTGGATTTGATTTTGTGCTTCTAAGGCAGATACCTTATCTTGTAATGTGTAAGAGGCACTGATTGGTCCTTGACGGAATGTGTCTTTCACAGCTGTTTCATCAGCACGAGCACCAAATTTCCAAGTCACACTAGCATTGGCCATCACTTCACTACCATATCCATTAAAGGAAGCACCTAGATGGAATAAAGTAGATTCATTTTTGTAGTGGTTCACTCCAAGAGCTAACGCACTAGCACCTTGATAGTATCCTAGGCCTGCAGACACTTGAGTTGGCTCTAATGGATCATATTGAATAGTTTGTAATCCAGCTAATGCAGCCGCTTGTGCGCCAGAACGATTAATACGATTGTTGATATTGATCGTTGTACCTCGTAATTGAGACACGTTAACTGCATCCGTATCTTTCGTTCCTGGAGCAAGATTGTGCATTTGTTGCATACCTGCGGAGATACCTTCTGTCATCACTGGGTTACCATCTGGACCAGTTACAGGCTTACCATCTTTATCCAACACTGGTTTATCCATACCGAAGGAAATAACTCGCGTATTATCTACTACATTAGGTTTCAAAGCTCCTACAGCACCCGCATATTTCTCGCCTGGTTTTCCATCTTTACCCATATACACAAAGTTACCATCTTTGTCTTTCATGACAGGCTCATTGTTTGCATCTACATATGTAAGATTTCCATTTGCATCACGAGCTACTGTACTATTTGGAATGACTTTCAATCCTTCGTTCGTATACTCCGTAGAGTTGCCAGGATTTTTAATCACTTCTTTTTGTTTTCCAGTAGTAGGATCGATAACTGGTTTACCATCTTTATCGAATACTTTTTCCATTTTTACTACTTCTTTTTGTTTTCCAGTAGCAGGATCGATAACTGGTTTACCATCTTTATCGAATACTTTTTCCATTTCATCAGTGGTACTAAAGGCAATCTTATCACCAGATACATGCGATGTTTTTTCTACGCCAGTTTTTGGATCCTTTGCATTAAAAATTAAATCTTTATTGGTGAATGATGCCTTATTATCACCAGATTTATCAGTTAAAGCAATTTCCTTAGGTCCTACTACAGCTGTATTGTCATCTTTATCTTTGTAAGTAGTTCCTGCAGCATTAGAAGTATTTGTATTTCCATTTGTATCCTTCAATACATTGGTTGTCGGAGTACTTGTATTGGTATTACCAGCTTTGTCTTTTAGCTCAATTTTGTCTGCTGTAGATGTATTGGTATTTCCCTTAGTATCTTTCAACTCATTAGATGTTGGTGTACTTGTGTTAGTGTTACCATCTTTATCTTTGATAGTAATCGTATCACCTTTTATGGTTGTAGTAGCACCATCTTTACCATTCACACCGATGGCACCTTGTCCATCTTTCGCTGTCATGGAAATGCCGTCTTTACCATCTTTGCCTTTGACTGCGAAGGCACCGCTACCATCTTTACCAACTGTTGCAGACACTACATCTTTGCCGTCAGCATTTTTCACGATCATCGCACCATCTTTGGCAGGTGTCACATCAGCTTTTGGAACTGGTTTTGCATTAGGTTTTGGTTGTTTTGTCACTGGATCAATGTCGGACTCTTTATAGTAATCATCGCCCACTTTCACAAGGTTGTTACCATTTTTATCAACTGCTGTGCCGCCAGTTGTGACAGAATCAATTTTAAGATCTCTATTCACATCTACTTTGACAAATGTAGTTGCTTTCTTAGTACCATCCTCATTAAGAGCGTCCACAGTCACCATAGATACATTCGTGTTAGCTCCATTTGCAAATTTCACATCGTCATTTGGATTTACCTTGTCGTACACTTTTGCATCTTTACTGTAGTCTTTATCAGTAGAACCAATACCTACATTCCAACCAGAATCTTGGATTGCATTAGCCACTGTATTACCAGTCACAAAGCCTGCGCCTGCATTCGTTACTTTGTCAGTCTTAGGATCAACCTTCAATGGAGTACCTGCTGGTTTACCATCTGGACCTTTTTCGAATCCTATTGGTTTACCATCTTTGTCTACTTTGTAGTAGTTATCTCCAATTTTAACTGCATCAGTTTTTGTACCCTTTGCATCAGTTATCGTTACTTTATTCGTAACTTCCCCTTCTTTGATACCTACCGTAATTTCACGAGTGCCATCAGTCAATGTTTTACCAGTAATTTCAATACCCTTACCGCCTTTGAAGTCAACTACATTTGCGTTTTTCACCACATCTTTGTAGCCATTGCCATCTTTGGCAGATACAACCCAGCCCATATTTTGTAGGTCACCTACCGTAGCTGCTGCGTTTTTATTCACAGGTGCATCGGCTGTACCTTCCAAATCAACTAAGTTTGCTTGTGTTGTGTTAGGAGTAGCACCTGGCGCTGTACCTGCTGGTGTAGTATCTACAGTTTTAATGTTCAACGTGGAACCTACACCTGTAATTTGAGTTGGTTTACCATCCTTAGATGTGACATTTAATGCGGAAGATGGTTGTGCATCTGATGCATTATTCGTAGCTGGTTTTGCCGCTTCTGCTTTCATTGTCACAGGGCTCACTGGTGTAACAGGTGTTGTTGTTACATCCACTGGTGTTGCACCTGGTTTTGGAGCGCCATTCACTACATCAGCTGGTTTGTAATAGTTGTCGCCCACTTTCGTGTACGTATTACCTTTACCATCTGTATAAGTATTTGGGCTACCTACGTTCAACGTGCCTGTATCCACATTTGTGAAAGTCACATTATCTTTCGTAGCGTATGTAATTTTACCATTTGCATCCTGTTTCACAGTCAAGTTATTTCCTGCTACCATTTCCACAGTATTGCTTGGTTTAATTAACTCCCCATCATCCTTAGTTCCAGTAAGTTTTTCTCCCCCGTCAGCAGATGTTTTCAAGTTGAAGCCCGCATTGTTAATCGCTTCCGCTACATTTTGTACGGTAGCCACTTTGTTCAATCCTGCCTCATCATGCGCTTTTTGAGCTGCGTCTACTGGTGTTTGTTTAGCAGCTACATCAGCTTTCTTATCTGCCACCGTTTGTTGTAATGCTGGATCTTTTGGATCTGCCGCTAATGCTTTTTCTGCTTCTTTTAAAGCTGCTCTTGCTGCAGACAAGTCTTTTTCAGCAGCTGCTAAGGTTTCTTTTAATTGCTTAGCTGTAGCTGGATCTGCAGGGGTAGCAATAGCTCCTGTTTCCTTATTATCCGTACCTACTGCTGGCTTCATTTCACCAGTAGTTACTTTTACACCATTTTCGTCAACCGTTACAGAACCATTAGCTGCTTTTACATTAAATGTAACATCACTTGCCGTGTTATCCTCACGAGTTGTTACCACTGCGGTGGTACCAAGACCATTGACAAAGTTCACTGTATCATATGGTTTTACAAAATCACGAGATTCTCCATTATTTTGTAAGTTCCAACCTGCGTTCAATACGTCAGATACTGTGGCTGCATTGTTACCAATATACTTCGGATTTGTTTGTCCATCTTTTGTTTTTGGATTTGCTAATGCTGCTGCTTCTTCTGCTGTTAATGGCGCTTTGTTGATGTTTTCTACATCGCCTGTTTTTTCTGTACCATCAGGATTTGTAATTGTTTTGGAGCCATCATTTACATTTGGAATGTTGTTTTTCACATTTTTCAATGTAGTTGGGCTTGTTGTCCCTTCTGGTCCGTTGATAGATGTAACCACATCTCCTTTTGGAACTTCTGCGCCAGATCCATCTGGATTTTCAAAGAATTTCACTTCTTCTTTACCTGTTTTTGGATCTCTCACAGCCTTAGGATATACCTTAGTACCATCTGCTTTTGTGTAATTAACAGGGGTAACTGAGTTATTTGTAGACGTTTGGTCATCTACTTTTACAGTGATGGTACGTACACCTTTGTCATCTGTTTTACCAGATACGATAGCTGTACCTTCGCCTACAAATTTCACTTCATTTGCATTTTTCACTGTATCTGTATAGGCCTTGTCTGTTTCACCTGTTGTTTTGTCAGAAGATACAATCCAACCCATATTACGCAAATCGCCTACTGTAGCAGCTGTGTTGTCGCTTACTTTAGGTTTTGACCCATCTGTTGGTGTGGATAAATCTACTAAACCATTATTAGCTTTTGTAGAACCTGGAACTTCTTTTCCATCTACTGTATCACCATATTTTTGTAAGCCAGATGTTACATTTCCTAATTGTGTAGGATCTGTAGTTTTCTTATTTGGTTCAGCATCTGTATTTTTAACATTTGGATTCACCAAAGAAGAGGTTAATGGGTTTGCAGTTGTATCGATTGGTTTGATAACATTTCCATTTTCATCCACAGGTTTACCATCTTTATTCACCTTCGTACTTGGCTTACCATTTGCATCAATTGGTTGACCTTTATCATTCACTGTATAATAATCGTCTCCAATTTTGGATACTGGTGTACCATCTGCTGTAGTGTATGTCACAGGCAATCCTGTTACATTGTATGTCACATTGCTTGTGGTTCCATCTTCAGATGTAGTCACCACGGCTGTCGTATTCACACCGTTTACAAAGTTCACAGTATCGAATGGTTTTACAAAGTCACGGGCTGCTCCATTGTTTTGTAAATTCCAACCTGCGTTCAATACGTCAGATACTGTAGCTGCATTATTGCCAATGTACTTCGGATTAGCTTGTCCATCTTTTGTTTTTGGATTTGCTAATGCTGCTGCTTCTTCTGCTGTTAATGGCGCTTTGTTAATATTTTCTACATCACCTGCTTTTTCTGTACCATCAGGATTTGTAATTGTTTTAGAGCCATCATTTACATTTGGAATGTTATTTTTCACATTTTTCAATGTAGTTGGGCTTGTTGTGCCTTCTGGTCCATTGATAGATGTAACCACATCACCTTTTGGAACTTCTGCACCAGATCCATCTGGATTTTCAAAGAATTTAACTTCTTCTTTACCTGTTTTTGGATCTGTCACCGTCTTAGGGTATACCTTAGTACCATCTGCTTTTGTGTAATTAACAGGTGTAACTGAGTTATTTGTAGACGTTTGGTCATCTACTTTTACAGTGATTGTACGTACACCTTTGTCATCTGTTTTACCAGATACGATAGCTGTACCTTCGCCTACAAATTTCACTTCATTTGCATTTTTCACTGTATCTGTATAGGCCTTGTCTGTTTCACCTGTTGTTTTGTCAGAAGATACAATCCAACCCATATTACGCAAATCACCTACTGTAGCAGCTGTGTTGTCGCTTACTTTAGGTTTTGACCCATCTGTTGGTGTAGATAAATCAACTAAACCATTGTTAGCTTTTGTGGAACCTGGAACTTCTTTTCCATCTACTGTATCACCATATTTTTGCAAGCCAGATGTTACATTTCCTAATTGTGTAGGATCTGTAGTTTTCTTATTTGGTTCAGCATCTGTATTTTTAGCATTTGGATTCACTAATTTAGATGTTAATGGAGTATCTGTAATATTAACTTCAGAAATTGGTTGTCCATCTTCACCCACAGGCACTCCATTTTCATTGATTTTTGTAGCTGGCTTACCATTGGAATCCAATGGTTGACCTTGTTCATTAACTTTGTAGTATTTGTCTCCAATTTTGGATACTGGTGTACCATCTGCTGTAGTGTATGTCACAGGCAATCCTGTTACATTGTATGTCACATTGCTTGTGGTACCATCATCAGATGTTGTTACAACCGCTGTTGTATTTAAACCGTTCACGAAGTTTACTGTGTCATATGGTTTCACGAAGTCTTTTGCAGTGCCATTGTTTTGTAAATTCCAACCCGCATTCAATACGTCAGATACTGTGGCTGCATTGTTGCCTACGAAGTTAGGATTTGATTTGCCATCTTTTGTTGTTGGTTTCAACAAGTCCGCTGCTTCTTCTGCTGTCAATGGAGCTTTGTTAATGTTTGCTACATTACCTGCATCTGGTTTATCTGTTCCATCAGCATTTGTTACTTTTTTATCAGCATCATTCACTGCTGGAATGTTGTTTTTCACATTGCTCAAGGATGTTGGACTTGCGGTTCCTTTTGGTCCATTAATTGTTGTTTTAACAGGACCTGTTACATTCTCGCCTTTTCCATCTGGTTTAGTATTGAAGATTTGGTTACCATCTTTATCTTTCTTGCCAGTTGGATACACTTGTTTACCATCTTTATCTGTGTACACCACAGGTGTTACCGCATTGTTTGTAGACGTTTGGTCATCTACTTTTACAGTGATTGTACGAACACCTTGGTCATCTGTTTTACCAGATACGACAGCTGTACCTTCGCCTACAAATTTCACTTCGTTAGCGTTTTTCACTGTTGCTGAGTATTCATCAGTAGTGACTGCACCATTTTCACCTGTTGTTTTGTTAGAAGATACAATCCAACCCATGTTACGTAGATCACCTACAGTAGCGGCTGTATTATCGCTTACATTCGGTTCACCTTGTTCTGGTTTAGACAAGTCTACTAAGTTATTACGAACTGGCGCTTTACCATTAACTTCTGGGTCACTATAATTTGTTAATTTGCTAGTTACATTATCCAAAGTTGTTGGACTTGTTGTGCCAGTTTTATTAGTTTCCGGTGCTGGGTTTACCAAGGATGTTTTCAATGGTTTTGCCGCTGTATCAATTGGGTTGATCACATTGCCATTACCATCGATAGGTTCTCCATTGTTGTTCACTTTCGTGCTTGGGTTACCTTGTTCATCTACTGGTTGACCTTTGTCATTTACTTTGTAGAATTTATCTCCAATTTTGGATACTGGTATACCATCTGCTGTTGTGTATGTCACAGGCAAGCCTGTTACATTGTATGTCACATTGCTTGTTGTACCATCATCAGATGTTGTTACAACCGCTGTTGTATTTAAACCGTTCACGAAGTTTACAGTGTCATATGGTTTCACGAAGTCTTTCGCAGTGCCATTGTTTTGTAAATTCCAACCTGCGTTCAATACGTCAGATACTGTGGCTGCATTGTTGCCAATGTACTTAGGATTTGGCTGCCCATCTTTTGTCTTAGGATTAGACAATTCAGCTGCTTCTGTCGCTGTTAATGGAGCTTTGTTGATGTTTGCTACATCGCCCGCTGCTGGTTTTTCATTTCCATCTGCATCTGTAATTGTTTTAGAACCATCATTTACATTTGGAATGTTGTTCTTCACATTGTTCAAGGATGTCGGACTATTTGTACCTTTTGGTCCATTAATTGTTGTTTTAACAGGACCTGTTACATTCTCTCCTTTTCCATCTGGTTTAGTATTGAAGATTTGGTTTCCATCTTTATCTGTTTTACCAGTTGGATATACTTGTTTACCATCTTTATCTGTGTACACCACAGGTGTTACCGCATTGTTTGTAGACGTTTGGTCATCTACTTTTACAGTGATTGTACGAACACCTTGGTCATCTGTTTTACCAGATACGACAGCTGTACCTTCGCCTACAAATTTCACTTCGTTAGCATTTTTCACTGTTGCAGAGTATTCATCAGTAGTCACTGCACCATTTTCGCCTGTTGTTTTGTTAGAAGATACAATCCAACCCATGTTACGTAGATCACCTACAGTAGCAGCTGTGTTATCGCTTACTTTTGGTGCATCTCCATTTGCTGGTTTGGATAAATCTACTAAGCCATTATTCGCTTTTGTAGAACCTGGAACTTCTTTTCCATCTACTGTATCACCATATTTGTCCAAGCCAGATGTTACATTTCCTAATTGTGTAGCTGTTGTTGTATTAGGTTTATCTCCTGTTGGTGTTGGATTAACTAACGCAGTTTTTAATGGTTTTGTTGTATCAACTGGTTCAATTACATTGTTATTTTCATCAACCAATTTACCATCATTATTTGTGCCTACTGCTGGTTTACCTGCATCACTGATAGGTTGACCTTTATCGTTAACTTTGTAGTATTTATCTCCTACTTTAGATACTGGTGCACCATCTTCTGTTGTGTATGTCACAGGCAAACCTGTTACGTTGAAAGTCACATCGCTTGCAGTACCTGCAGCATTCGTTGTCACTACAGCTGTTGTATTACCACCGTTCACGAAGTTTACAGTGTCATATGGTTTCACGAAGTCTTTCGCTGTTCCATTGTTTTGTAAATTCCAACCAGCGTTCAATACATCGGATACTGTAGCTGCGTTGTTGCCTACAAAGTTAGGATTTAGCGCTCCATTCACAATAGGTTTCAACAAGTTGGCTGCATCTCCTGCTGTAATTGGCGCTTCTGTATTGTTTTTGCCACCAATTGCAGTTCCATCTGCCTTATGAGCTGTTTTATCTTCATCATTTACTGTTGGAATGTTGTTTTTCACATTGCTCAAGGATGTTGGACTTGTTGTACCAGTTTTGTTAGTTTCAGGCGCTGGGTTTACCAAGGATGTTTTTAATGGTTTATCTGTGATATTCACATCAGGAACTTCCTGTCCATTTGCATCAAGTGGCTTACCATCTTTGTTGAACTTCGTAACTGGCGCACCTGTATCATCTACTGGTTGACCTTGATCGTTAACTTTATAGTATTTGTCACCAATTTTAGTCACTGGTGTACCATCTTCTGTTGTATATGTCACAGGCAAGCCTGTTACGTTATACGTTACATTGCTTGTCTTACCATCTACTGTAGACACTACAGCTGTAGTGTTCAACCCATTTACAAAATTAACTGTATCATATGGTTTCACAAAATCTACGGCTGTACCATTACCTTGTAAGTTCCAACCTGCATTCAATACATCGGATACTGTAGCGGCATTGTTAGGATTTACATAATCATTGCCAGATTTATTCGTTGTATTTGGTGCTGTTTGAGCTGTGGTAGCATTGCTTGGACCTGTTGTAGCATCGTTATTCTTCGTATCAGGAAGGTTAGATTTTACATTAGACAATGTTGCTGGAGTAGTTGTTCCTTTTGGTCCGTTCACAGAAGTAATGACGTCTGTGCTTGGAATTTCCTTGCCCGTACCATCTGGATTTTCAAAGAATTTAACTGTCTTAGTTCCATCTCCATTATCTACTTCTTGAGGATATACTTTAGTACCATCTGCTTTCGTGTAATTCACAGGAGTCACTGTTTTATTGAGACCTGTTTGACTATCTACTTTTACAGTAATTGTACGTACACCTTTGTCATCTGTTTTACCAGATACAATAGCACTTCCCTCGCCAACAAATCTCACCTCATTAGCGTTTTTTACAGCCTCCGAATATTCAGTGGCAGTTGTTGTTCCATTAGCACCTGTTGTTTTATCAGAAGATACAATCCAACCCATATTACGGATATCTCCGACTGTTGCCACTGTGTTATCCGTTACATTTGTATTCGTTAAATCTCGCAAACTATTTTTAGCTGGTTCTTTACCATTCACTGG
Source organism: Veillonella sp. CNR 79/14 (assembly GCF_003992185.1). Taxonomy (NCBI): domain Bacteria; kingdom Bacillati; phylum Bacillota; class Negativicutes; order Veillonellales; family Veillonellaceae; genus Veillonella; species Veillonella sp. CNR 79/14. The sequence goes on from NZ_RQVH01000028.1 coordinate 9,695, forward strand.
ATCAGCTTTATAATTCTCCAACTTGCTTGTCACATTATCCAATGTAGTAGGACTTGTTGTGCCTGTTTTATTAGCTTCAGGTGCTGGATTCACTAAGGATGTTTTTACAGGATTATTAGTTGTATTAATCGGATCGATGACATTACCTGCATCATCTACTGGTTTACCATCTTTATTCACCTTCGTGCTTGGATTGCCTTTAGCATCTAATGGTTGACCTTTGTCATTAACTTTGTAGAAATTATCGCCAATTTTAGATACTGGATTACCATCTTTATCAGTATAGGTAATCGGTAAGCCTGTGACATTATATGTTACATTGCTTGTTTTACCGTCCACAGTGGATACAACAGCTGACGTATTCACACCGTTTACAAAGTTCACTGTGTCATACGGTTTTACGAAATCCACCGCTGAACCATTACCTTGTAAATTCCAACCTGCGTTTAACACATCACCAACAGTAGCTGCATTTGCTGGATTTACTTGGTTAGCAGATGTTCCCAATGTTGGATCTGCTTGTGATTTAGTAGCATTACTTGGGTTTGTCGCTGTGTTAGGAGCATCGCTATTTTGCGTATCAGGCAGATTAGATTTCACATTCGTAATATTGACTGGGTTTGTACCATCTTTGTCAGATACTTTGATATTACCATCATCTGTTTTAGATAATTTTGGTCCTTGATCTCCACCTACTTGAATAGTGTTGAAAGAAGGATTCTCTACCGTAGCAAATGTGATTTTACCATTCGCATCATGTTTTACATCTAGGTTTTTACCAGCGATCATTTCTATAGTACTACCTGCTTTAATGGATTCACCATCGGTAGTAACACCACTGCCTGCATTTCTTGTACCACCATTAGCACTCGCTTTCAATGTGAAAGCAGCATTATTCACAGCCTTAGCAACTGTATCTACAGTAGCAATTTTTCCTGCGTCAGCAGTTGGTACTTCCACGGTACCTTTTTTATCGCCTTGTTCAACAGCATTCACAGTACCTGTATTAACAGTAAGACCATCTTTACCTGTAGTAATTGTTTTATTATCGGTTTTAACTTTTAAGCCATCATCAGTTACTTCTAAAGACTGATCCGCTTTTTTTACTGCAACACCAGCATCAGTTACTTCTAAAGACTTATCTCCTGGTTTTACAGTAATTTTGTTATCTGTAGTTTTTTCTAAACCATTACCAGTGTTTACATTGTATTTAATTTTAGAGGTTGCCTGATCTGTTGTCGTTTCTACGACAGCTGTTGTACCCTCACCATTAACAAAGTTCACAGTGTCATATGGTTTCACGAAATCTTTCGCTGCATCATTATTTTGTAAGTTCCAACCAGCGTTTAATACGTCACCTACTGTGGCTGCATTGTTTTTGTTTACTTGGTCAGTTCCTGTTCCCAATGTTGGGGCTGTTGCGCTAGTTGTTGGTGCATTTGTACCTGTTTTAGCACCATCTAAGTTGCCGCCTACATTAGTAATTGGGTTATCACCATTATTTAAGCCATCTTTTGTTAAAGATACTGGTTGTTTACCATTAGTAGCAGGTGTAATTGTCACGCCATCACTGTTGATTACAGTTTTATCACCAGCTTGGTTTTTAAATTCAGCGCTTGTTAGACCAGTTAATTCTTTTTGTAAGGAATAGATAAAGTTTTTACCATCTTGTTTAACAGCTAAATTATCACCAGCTTTGAAAGTTACTGTATTACCTGCTTTAATTAACTCTGAAGCAGCGCCAGACACGGTACCAGAACCATCTTTATCTGCTGTCGCTTTCCAACCCATTTCTGTTAAGGTATTCACCAATTGATCAGCAGTCACCAATTTGCCATTTGTCGTATTCGCTGTTGGCACGCCATCAGCTCCTGTTGTTAGGTTTGCTGTTTTTGGAGTTAATGTAATCGTATCTTCTGCTGCACTTACTTCTAGTAAAGTACCATCACTAGATTTAACAGTGAAAGCGATTCCACCTTTTTTATTTAACTCTTGTTTCTTAGTTTCAGTAGCAGCATTATCACCTGTTTGGCCTTTTAATTGGATAGTATTATTCGCTAGCTTATGGAATTGACTACCGTTAATAGCATCTTTGGAATCTGCAGAGATATCGCCATCTTTTACATTTGTAATTTTTACAGGTTCTGTACCATCTTTATCAGATACTTTAATAGAACCATCAGCTGCTTTAGCAAATTTAGGCCCTTCACTACCACCTACTTGTACAGTATTGAAAGATACGTCATCTCTAGTAGCAAAAGTAAATTTACTACCTGCTTGTGTAATCTTAATGTTTTTATCTGCTTCAAAAGTAACTTTGTCGCCTGCTTTCACAGATTGATCTGTTGGTGTTGCACCTAACTCACCAACGGCTGTTTTCTCAGAGGTCGCAATCCAAGCAGCACTATTTACAGCATTAACTACAGAATCTACGGTAGCTACTTTACCAGTATCACCATCTTTTACTTTCACAGTGCCCGGGTTAGCACCAGTAGTAACAGATTCAATTTCACCAGTATTTACTTTTAAACCCTTTTCATCAGTAGTTAACGTTTTATCTCCAGCTTTGACCTTTAAGCCAGCATCTGTTACTTCTAAGGATTTATCAGCTGTATTGACGGTTAAACCAGCATCTGTTGTTTTTAATGACTTATCTCCTGGGTTTACCTTAACTCCATCTGTTCCTACTGTTAAAGATTTGTCAGCTGCGTTTACAGTGATTTTGTTGGTCGCATCATCTTTTTTCAAGCCATCGCCAAGGTTTACGCTGTATTTCACAGTAGATGTTTTACCATCTGTACTTTCTACAGTAGCTGTCGTGCCATCTCCATTGACAAAGTTCACAGTATCATAAGGCTTCACAAAATCTACAGCTTTGTTATTACCTTGTAAATTCCAACCTGCATTCAACACGTCAGATACTGTCGCTGCATTCGTCGGATTTACTTGATTAGCAGCATTCCCTAACGTTGGGGCTGCTTGGGATGTAGTGGCATTACTTGCCCCTGTAGTAGCATCGTTATTTTTAGTGCTCGGTAAATTACCTGCCACATTGGAAATCGCATTACCACCATTATTCAAACCTGCCGTAGTTAACGAAACGGGTTGTTTTCCCGTAGTTACTGGAGTGACTGTCACCCCAGCACCATTAATATCAGTCGTATCGCCTGCATCATTTTTAAACTGAGCGCTTTTTAATCCCGTTAATTCTGGATTCAAGGAATAGGTGAATTTAGACGTTACACGTGTTCCAGTTTGACGGTCCGGATTGTCTGGATCTTCATACACTGGTCTAGATGCATCTTCTTGATGTAAAACCAAATTATCGCCTACACGAATTTTTACTTCATCATTAAGGCGAATCTTATCGACATTGCCTGTAGCTGTTCCAGGGTTTTTTCGTGTCGTTGTTTTACCATTCGCAGAATGTACTTCAGTTCCTTTTGTAGCTAGCGCTCCATTTAATTTCAATACACCAGAGCTAGTTTTATCTTTTTCAGCCTCTACAGACCAACCATTAGACATACGTTTTGTAACGGAGTTCAACTGAGAACCATTAATAGCATCCGTGGAATCGTCCGCAATACGGCCAGCTGCTACGTTTTTCAATTGACGTTCTGCCCCTGGCGAGCCAAAAGATACTACGTCACCTTCAGAAGTATTTGAGCCACCTGCCCAATAGAATGTATAAGCTACCTTTTTACTGTCAAATGGAACAATATGGCCTTCTTCATCATAGGAAATATCTGTTTGACGAGTACCAATCGATCTAGAATCAGCTCTAGAACCTGTACCGATAGCCACCCCATTTTGCAGTTCAGAAATAGCACCTGTACCTAGGGCCACACCACCTAATTTTGTGACACGAGCACCAGTACCAATGGCTGTCCCTAAATCTCCAGTAGATAAAGAATGAACCCCCATAGAAATAGAACCATGACCATTTCTATTTGCCGCCGAAGAATAATCTAAGCGAGTTGTATTTAAGATGTCACCATTCGTTAATTCCCCATAGGCTTGTTGAATAGTACCAGATGTGTTTTCCATGACAACGGATCGTACAGTACGATCTGTTGGTACGCCACCAATCATTTCTGTTTTTTTCTCAGTTTTGATGAGAGCTTTTCCATCAGCACCTATTTTCTCTTTTTGGTAACTTACTCGTTGATTAGCTACCTCGGTAATTTCAGAACCACCGATCATGATAGAGGAATCACCTTGTGCCTGTGTTCCAAGACCCATAGCAATGGCACCTTGTTTACCAGAAGCAACCGCGCCTTGACCTACCGCAATATCTGCTGTTTTTTCAGCTTTTGCCAATTGACCGACTGCAACGGAGGATGCAACTGCTTTAGACTCATCACCAACAGATACAGCAGACACACCTGCATCTGCTTTATAACCAGTGGCTACCGCGGATTGTTCTGCCCTTGAAGCAGTACCTGCAGCTACACCAAACTTGCCATTTACCCAGGAACCCATACCGATGGCTACTGCAGCTTCCGCATTTGCTTGTATAGCGGAACCAGATCCAATAGCCGTGGCGCCATAGGCCCCCTTACGAACTAATGCATTCGTACCGATAGCAACCCCCAATGGAGTAGTAGAATGAGCTTGCATACCAATGACAGTAGATCCATTTTGCGCATATGTAGCTTGATATGATGTATTTAAAGCAGCCCCAACAAGTTCTTGGTACTTTTGACTAATGGTTTTACTAGCTAACGTTCCACTTTGATCATGATCAGACACTTCTGTCACGCCAAAATTAGTTTTATTTGACATAAAATAGCTAGCATTTGCAAATTGAGTAATATCATTACCCCCAATGGCAATCGCACCTTGACCTGCTATCGACTGAGCACCTAAGGCTACCGCTTGGTCCCCGATAGCGCGGGTATTACGACCAACTGCAGTACCTTCATTAATATCTACTCCTTTATAGTTAAATCGATTTGCTGCATCCTTATCTCCTGCTTCTGTCGATGTGTTACCAAAAGCCTTAGCTAGTACAGTTGCATTATTATCAGGATCAGTACCATTGCCCGTTGGTATGCCGTCTGTATTAATCGCACGGAACCCCGCGCCAGCACCAGCACCAATAGCTACGGAAGAGTTAATAGCAGCATTATTTCTATTAACCCCCGTATAAGATGATACCCCGATCGCCACGCCACCTGCAGCAGCATTTGTATTTGTACTTGTTACATCAGTAGCTGCTCCTGTTTTGGTAGAACCTGCTGTGGAATTATAGCCTATAGCAATACTATATCCACCCCCTTCATCACGGCTTTTAGCTTCTTTGCCAATGATAATATCATTGTCTTTCTTTGCTTCGCTAGATGAACCAAAAGCAATTGTATCATTCGCTGTAGCCTTTGCCTCATTACCAAATGCCATTGAGCGCTGCCCAGCCGCTTGTGTATTTCTACCAAGGGCTACAGTATTGGAACTTGTAGCCTTTGAATTTGTACCTAGAGCGATCGCATCCTCTCCGTTTGCGTTTGTATTAGAATTTTGTCCTATAGCGAGAGATCGCTTTCCCTGTGCATTACTACCAGCAGATATAGCCACAGCTTGCTCACCACTTGCTTTAGCAGCAACACCAATCGCTTCCGACAAATTCCCTGATGCTTGTGCATCAAGCCCTATTGCAGTAGCACTATCGCCTATAGCTTTTGATTTTCTACCTACCGCCACTGCATTGTTCTGAGTAGCCTGAGATTCAGTCCCAACAGCCACTGCATTATTACCACTAGCTGATGAAGTTCCTCCAAAAGCGACACTGGTATCGCTACCTGTGCCTGCATTATTAATGGCCGCCCCTACTGTGTTTACCATCACAGGACTCACCGCCATAGCCATAGCTGCAGAGCTAATGACAATAGCTTTCGCCTTATTACGACCCACTCGTTTTGCTAGTTCTGATACAACTACGTAGCAGCCCTTTGTTTTACTCCACACAACTTTATAAATGCGATTTAATGCCATTTACTTCCTCACCTTTCATTTATCATCTATATGCATATGATTTTAATATTATTACTGTCTTTTATATAGGAAACACAAAAAACTATAACTTCACCTATTTTTTAAGTTATAGCTCATAAACTATGGTATTGTTATCTTCTACTGATAAAAATTATATAAGATATATTAGCAAACTTAAACTAGCACTCTAGTTTCCTTCATTGACTAATATACCTAATATTACATTATGCATAAAATTATATACAACAAATAAAAAGAATACAAGCCATTTATAATATGCATATTAAATTAGTAT
>NZ_RQVH01000029.1:0-14883 GCF_003992185.1 Veillonella sp. CNR 79/14
AACACAGTAGTTAAGCTCGTAAACGCCGAAAGTACTTGGCTGGAAACGGCCTGGGAGGATAGGAAGTTGCTGATTAAACTTAGCGGGGGCTAGCATCTGCTAGCCCAGCTAAAAACTTGGTTCTGCTACAAGAATCACTTGACAAAGTATCAACTTTACGTTATACTGAGTAAGTCGTAAAGATAGGGGTATAGCTCAATTGGTAGAGTAGCGGTCTCCAAAACCGTTGGTTGTGGGTTCAAGTCCTACTGCCCCTGCCAACTAAATTACATATGACTCAGTAGCTCAGCTGGATAGAGTGTTTGACTACGAATCAAAAGGTCGGGGGTTCGAATCCCTCCTGGGTCACCATCTTATGCGGGAGTGGCGGAATTGGCAGACGCACCAGACTTAGGATCTGGCGCCATTGGCGTGGGGGTTCAAGTCCCTTCTCCCGCACCAATTTTAAAGATAAGCGAATAGTTATATTCGCTTTTTTTGTATATCTAGTGTAAGAATATAAATTTAAGTGTTGATACAAGGAGGTTGCTATGAAAGTTACAGACTTAAGCTTTTTAGCATCTGCGGTTTCTGGTTTACGTGAAACTCGTTGGAACAAAGAAATATTCAAAGCCTTTTTCTTCGGTCTTACTGTAGGTGCATATTTAATTTATGCAGCCCTTCATTATATTGAAGAGTCCACGAATACGGCGATTAAAGAAAACCTAGAATAATCACAGGGGCTATAGATAACTATAGCTCTTTTTCATATAAGAAAGGAAATACTATATGTCGATGACATATAAGCCTATATTAGATATAAAAGGGACTATGAAGGATATTGTAGACTCTTTTTATAAAAAAGGCGCTACCCAAATCTATGGGTTAGGAGGATCACAGAAATCTTTTCTGTATAGTCAAGCTACATTAGAAGGTGAGCAAAGACCAACCCTTATTGTGACCCATGATAAAACCCATAAAGAGTTATGGGAAAGGGATATACAATGTCTATTACCAGATGCTAAAGTATTATCTTATCCTATTGTGGATCGATCTCTTTCACAATGGACGGCAAAAAGTTTAGATACACAGGCAAAACGGATGGAGACCTTAGGGAATCTAGCTTTGGGTAAACCAGTGATTGTATTAGCTACCATAGAAGAAGCTAGTCAATTTGTAGGCGAACCTTGTACCGTGTTAGATCATATGTTAACGCTTCAGGTAGAGCAAGACATAGATCAGCAAATCCTGTTAGAAAAATTAGTGCAAATTGGATATGAACGAGTGGACCAGGTGGAATATCGTGGTCATTTTAGCGTGCGTGGAGATATTTTAGATGTATTTCCTATCCAAAGTGAATTTCCTTTTCGTCTTGAATTTTTTGGCGATACGATTGATACTATGCGTCAGTTCAATGTGGATACGCAACGCTCTATGGGGGAAACTTCGGAATGTATGGTCTTACCTATACACGCAGATAATGATGAAGAAACTTGCTCTATACTCTCTTATTTAAGTAGTGGCGTATTAATTTTAGATGAGCCAAAACGGTTAGAAGAAGCATTAGGTAAAGTTCATAAGGAAGATGCGACGAATGAAGAGTTATATCTGCGTTGGAAGGATTGGAAAGCATCTTCGAAGGCGCATACCACTATTTTATTCAGTATGATGCAACGCTCTGCAGGGTGGGGGAAGGTACAGACCATCGGTATGATGGGAAAATCTATTGCCTCCTATGAGCGGCAAATTCCAATGCTTATGGATGATATTAAGTTTAATGCATCCTTGAATAGACAAATTGTATTGGTATTACACAATCAGCAACGCCGTGAAGCAATAGAAAGTGCGTTACTTGAAAATAAGATATCCTATGTGTATCGAGATACATGGGAATGGACAGCACCTGCAGTTCTTATTGTGGAGGGCATACTTTCAGAGGGATTTGAATTACCACATTCAAATCTAACGGTCATCACAGAAGGGAATATTTTTGGCTTTCAGAAGAAAAAAATTCGTAAGAAAGTAGATAAAGGTCAGGAGATTAAATATTTTACAGATATTACCGTTGGGGATTATGTAGTACATAGCATCCATGGTATTGGTAAATATCGAGGACTGAAGACCATAGAGACGGAAGGCATTCATCGAGATTATATTGAAATTGATTACGCTGGTACAGATCGTTTATTTTTACCGGCAGACCATTTGGATCAATTACAAAAATATATTGGTAATGAAGGCGTTACGCCCAAATTACATAAAATGGGTGGTAAGGAATGGATTAAGACAAAATCGAAAGCCCAAAAATCTATTGATGATTTAGCAGATACCTTAGTAGAGTTGTATGCGAAACGAGAACTTATAGAGGGCTATGCATTTTTACCAGACCAACCATGGCAACGAGAGTTTGAAGACCAGTTCCCGTATGAAGAGACTGATGACCAATTACAAGCGATTCAAGAGATTAAGGCGTCGATGGAATTACCACGCCCTATGGACCGACTGTTATGTGGGGATGTTGGATTCGGTAAAACAGAAGTGGCTATGCGCGCTATGTTTAAAGCTGTTATGAGCGGTAAGCAAGTAGCCATGTTAGTACCCACAACGGTGCTTTCAGAGCAACATTTTAAAACATTTATGTATCGATTCTCACAATTTGGAGTGCGTGTAGAAGTGTTAAATCGATTCCGGTCAGCGAAAGAAAAGAAGGATATTATCAAGGCTGTACAAGATGGACAGGTAGATATCTTAATCGGCACACATGCGTTATTAAGTAAGAAAATTCAATTCCAAAAGTTAGGCCTATTAGTAGTAGATGAAGAACAACGATTTGGGGTGGCACAAAAAGAAAAGTGGAAACAATGGGCTACTAATATTGATATTCTAACCCTCAGCGCTACGCCAATTCCACGGACCTTGCATATGTCCTTGGTAGGGGTTCGTGAAATGAGTGTCATCCATACGCCACCGATGGAACGATTACCAGTGCAAACCTATGTTGTGGAGTTTGACATGCAAGTAGTGACGGAAGCTATTCGTCGTGAGCTACAACGAGGTGGACAGGTATATTTTGTGTATAACAAGGTACAGTCCATTGCGCATATGGAAGAACAGTTACAGCGAGCTATGCCGGACCTACGCATTGCAGTGGCTCATGGACAAATGGCGGGTACCATGATGGAACATGTGATGCAGGATTTTACAGAAGGACAATATGATGTGCTCTTATGTACTAGTATTATTGAAACGGGCTTAGATATTCCGAATGCCAATACCATTATTATTTACGATGCAGACCATTTGGGCTTGTCACAGTTGTATCAAATGCGCGGGCGAGTAGGGCGTTCTAGTCAACGAGCGTATGCGTATTTTATGTATCGCCCAGATAAGGTGTTAAATGAAAGTGCCGAAAAACGGTTGAAGGCCATCCAGGAATTTACCGAATTAGGTGCAGGATTTAAGTTAGCTATGCGCGACATGGAAATTCGAGGGGCAGGCAATTTATTAGGTGCGCAACAACATGGTAATATCGCAGCTGTCGGCTTTGCTATGTATGCTGCCATGTTAGAAGAAGCGATTGCAAAAGCTCAGAAAAAAGATATTCCAGACCGTCCATTACCAGCACCAGTGGTGGATGTAGGCATGGATGCCTTTATCGATAGTGATTATATTCATGATGAGGCACGAAAGATTTCTGTGTATCAACGATTACTACAAATTGATACAAAAGCTGGTTTAGACGATTTTGTAGATGAATTAATTGACCGGTTTGGATCTCCTACAAAACCAGTGGAACGTCTCATTAAATTGGCCATGATTAAGGAACGAGCTCGCGCTTTAGGTATGAAGAGTGTCATTCGTAAGGATGGGAATATTCTCTTTACTTGGCAAGATGAGTCTAAAATGGAAGACTGGGATATGGGTGCCATCAGTGAAGATATATGGAAACATATGAAACATCGAGGCTCAAACCCTACTGTATGGGCCTATACATTACAATCTGGCGATGTAATCCGCCAAGTAGAACAAGTACTGAGTGAATTTGAACGAAAACTTCCAAAGGAGGGCTAATATGACGGGATTTATGAAAGGAGCTATGATCTTAACCGCAGCAGGGTTATTGGTGAAGGTCATAGGGGCGGTCAGTAAAGTCATTGTAGCCCGTATCTTAGGAGGCGAAGGGGTGGGTCTGTACCAAATGGCCTATTCTTTGTATCAACTAATTATCAGTATCGGAGCAGCAGGATTACCAGTAGCTCTTTCTATTATGATTGCTCGAAAAGTGGGACAAGAGGACTATAGAGGAGCTCGGTATATTTTCAAGGTAGCATTGACTACTATGGGGATGTTAGGTGTATTGCTAAGTGTAGCCTTTTATATTGCTATTCCTTATGTTATCGAAATCGGATTGATTACAGATAACCGAGCAGAAGGTGCGTTATTAGCGGTAGCACCTGCCATTGGGATTGTTTCTTTATTGGCCTGTTTTCGAGGCTATTTTCAAGGATTTCAAAATATGTTGCCTACTGGTATATCACAGGTATGTGAACAGTTAGGGCGTGTACTAGTGATGGTGGGGGCAGCTATCTACTTTTTACCACAGGGGATTGAATTAGCCTCTAGTCGTGCGGCCTTATCTTCTGTCATTGGCGTAGGCTTAGGATTAGTGGTGTTACTGTATTATTATGGTCGAGAATCTAAATTAGAAGGACAAATATTTCCTTTAGAATCACCGAAGACCATTATAAAAGACTTAATGACACTAGCCTTTCCAGTGGCCGTAGCCAATATTATGATACCTCTCATTGGAGCCATTGATTTATGGCTAGTACCACAACAATTGATGCTATCTGGTTATGGCAAAGAAGAGGCCACAACAGCATTTGGATATTTAACAGGCATGGCGACCTCTCTTATCAGCTTGCCTGTTATAGTGACTATGTCCTTAGCCACTAGCTTAGTACCGGCCATATCTAGACTGCATAGAGAACGAGATAGAGAAGAAATCCATCATCGCATGGAGACCGCGCTACGGATGACGAATATCGTAACTATTCCTGCCTTTGTAGGATTATGTGTATTGGCTACACCGATTTCTCAGATGATGTTTGATACGCCGAATGCAGGTGGATCTATTGCTGTTCTTAGCACTAGCATTTGGCTACTAGGTGTACAACAAGTAACAACAGGTGCCTTACAGGGGTTAGGACGCACGGCGATTCCTATGTTTACGTTACTCTTAGGGGCAGTATTAAAAATTTTATTAAATCTCTATTTAACACCGCAATGGGGGATAGAAGGTGCTGCATGGGCCACTAATGTAGATTTTGGTATAGCTGCGGTAGCAAACTTGTATATATTGTATCGAAGTACATCATTTACTATTTCTTTCTTAGAAATTGGAAAAATACTATTCTCCTCCTTAGCCATGGGTGGTGGCACAGTGATGTTTTATAATTTTATGAGTACTATCCTATCTAATACCATGAGTGTAGCATTATCTATTCTTTTAGGAATTGTACTATATGTATTAGCACTAAGTATAACGAAAACCATGCAGGTGAAAGAGTTTACCGGTTTGGCAAAACAAGCCATGAAGAAAGGTGGTTCTAAGTGAGTCAAAAAGAAACGAGTTCCTTTACATTGGATCCATTAGTAGATGTATTAGCTGAATTACGAGGCTCTAATGGGTGTCCTTGGGATAAATTACAAACACATAGTTCACTACGTAGATACTTGCTAGAAGAAGTATATGAAACATTAGAAGCCATTGATGAAAAGAATGTGGACCATTTACGGGAAGAATTAGGAGATTTATTGTTGCAAATCGTGTTTCATGCACGAGTAGCAGAGGAAAATGGATATTTTACCATGCAAGATGTGGTGAATGATATTACCGCTAAAATGGTGAGACGACATCCGCATGTGTTTCAAAGTGCAGACCGAAAAACAGTAGGAGATACATTAGCAACTTGGGAAGAATTGAAAGCAAAAGAAAAAGGGCATGAACGTACATCTATTTTGGATGGAATTTCTCCAGGATTACCAGCTTTATTACGGGCTCAAAAATTACAAGAGAAGGCAAGTAAAGTGGGGTTCGACTGGCCTAGTGAAGAAGGGGTGTGGGCTAAGTTTTATGAAGAAATAGATGAATTTAAGCAAGAAATATTCAAAAAAGATATAGAAAAAGCGGAAGAAGAGGGGGGAGATGTACTTTTTTCCTTGATAAATCTGTTTAAATGGTATAAAATAATCGGAGAAAACGCACTACACCGCACAAATACAAAGTTTATACGGCGATTTTCTTATGTGGAAAAAAAGGTCCAACAGAGTGGAAACAAATGGGAGGATTTTACTCTCAAAGAGCTAGATGAATTTTGGGAGGCGGCAAAGGTGGAACTTTAATCGCATGATTAAGTTAAAGGAATACTATTTTTAAGGGAGGTTCAATCATGAACAAAACTGAATTAATCGCAAGCGTTGCAGCTAAAGCTGAATTGACAAAAAAAGATGCTGAAAAAGCAGTAAAAGCTTTATTCGACACAATTGGCGAAGCATTAGCTAAAGAAGAAAAAGTACAAGTAATTGGTTTTGGTACTTTCGAAGTTCGTACTCGTGCTGAACGCATTGGCCGCAACCCTCGTACGAAAGAAGAAATGACAATTCCAGCATCCAAATCCCCAGCTTTCAAAGCAGGTAAACAATTAAAAGACCTTGTGAACGCACCAGCTACTAAAGCAGCTACTAAAGCAGCTACTAAAGTTCGTAAAAAATAATTCAGGATATTCCTAAGATACAAAAAGAACGCTACATTCCTCTGCAAATTGATATTTTCTTACATTTGCATGGGAAGGAAGCGTTCTTTTTTATATTCAACATTCATATATGTTGAGGCAATGGTAGACATATGTATACTATATCTCCCAATATATGGCAGAAATAGGGATTGGAGGTAGTCGATTAGGAGAGGGAATGTTTTGTATCTCTTCGAATCTATGATAGAATAGACATAATGTAATTGCTTAGTAAGAATCAGTGAGATAAACATACATCATTAGAGGCTATCTAAAGAAAGGAGGGTACATGGGTCAACGTATTTTAATTGTATCGGCGTCAATTGGTACGGGTCATACGCAAGCGGCACTGGCGATTCAAGAATATTGGCAACAGAAAGATCCAAGTGCAGTCGTACATCATGTAGACTTTTTAGGGACAGATACATTTTCCTTTGATAACCTATTGAAAGAAACCTATTTTAAAATGTTAGACTTCTTTCCTTTTCTCTATGATATTGTCTATCGTTGGTCTGGTGCTGAATGGAAAGGAAGCGTAGCCCAAACGGTAGTGTCTTGGATGCTAAAGAATCGGATGGAAAAACTCATAGAAAAGGAAGAACCAGATTTAATTGTTTGTACCCATCCATTTCCTTGTGGGGCAGCAAGTGTGTTGAAACGACATCGAAAAATAGAGATTCCTATTGTAGCCGTTATGACTGACTTTGCAGCCCACCAATTTTGGCGCTATGATGAAATCGATGCCTATCATGTAGCTACGCCATCCATGGTGTATGAAGTATTGAACATGGGTGTACCTTTAGAAAAAATTCATGTCACAGGTATTCCTATCATGCGTCACTTCTTTACACCTTTAAAAGAACCCTACGGCAGTGATTCTTGTAAGAGGGTATTGCTCATGGGTGGTGGACTTGGATTAGGTTGTGTAGAAGAAGCCTTACAACGGCTAGATCATGTACCGGGGATTGATGAAATTCATGTAGTGGCAGGCTTGAACGATGGGTTATATAACTCTTTGCATCATATGAAAGAATCCTTACGAACGCCTATTTCTATATATGGCTATACCAATGAAATCCCTGAATTGATGCGAAAGGCGACATTGCTTGTGACAAAGCCCGGGGCATTGACTTGTATGGAAGGCGTTACTATAGGTGTACCTATGGTATTTTTCAATGCCATTCCTGGACAAGAAGAAGCTAATGCAGAACTGTTAGAACAAAAGGGCTGTGGCAAATGGGCACGTCATATTGAAAACTTGGATGATGTAGTAGGTGCTTTATTACAAAATCATGAACGGTTACAGGCTATGCATGAAGCAGCGAAGGCTTGGAAAGTAGATGGAGCCGCGGAAATCGTAGCTGCTTGTGAGAACATGCTGACACATAAACAGGAGATGCTTGAATAGAAAGATAACATAATACAGGATTTAGGATGCCGACTAGTATGGCCTCCTATTTATACAGTTGTATTAAGAAAGGCTGTCACAACATGTAAATTACATGGTGTGACAGCCTTTTTGCTGTATTACTCGCTATAGGAGTCCATTTCAGAATCGTAACGCTCAATATTTTCATTGCGAATATCTTGCAAAGTATCTAGCAATTCTTCCGCACTTTCCACACGAAGGAATAATTCTTTTAGTTCCTCTCCATTTGGAAGTGTTACGCTCCATTGAAATGCATCATTATCATCATACACGGATACAATTACAGGTGTATCCATTGCAGTAGGAATACGTCCATCTTCATCGGAAATAATGGCATATTGACCATCTTCCTCTTCGCTACCATCAGATAGTTCATATAATAGAACGTCCCGTTCGTCAACTTCTACAATTTCAAAACCAATATCTTCAAACTCTTGCTGAACCGTGTCAGTGTCCATGACAACCTCCTTATAAAATAATGAATATGTTACTTTCATTCTAATCCATGATAGTAGGTGTGTCAATGCAAATCTATAGTTTACATACGTGTTAGTACGTACTATAATAAAAATAGAAGTTGTTTTGTATGTAATTAGTAATCTCATGTCTATTTTCGTGAAAGCTGGTGATTATTTTGGTAACACCAAAAGAACTACTAAAAGTATTAAAAAAGGACGGCTGGTATATTGATCGAATACGAGGCTCACATCATATGTTAAAGCATACGAGTAAAGTGGGGCGTGTTACAGTACCTGTACATAAAGAAGACTTAAAACCTAAAACATTACATACAATATTGAAGCAAGCAGGAATTAAATAAAGTAGTTACGATGAAATAGGAGGTATACTATGAGAAAAGAAATGTATCCAGCAATTTTTAGCAGTGATGGAGATGGAGGATATACAGTCAGCTTTCCAGATTTGCCAGGCTGTGTTACAGAAGGTAATACATTAGCCGAGGCGGTAGACATGGCAGAAGATGCATTGGGACTTTATTTGTATTCTTTGAGTGAAGATAAAGAAGAATTTCCAGTTCCTATGAGTCCAACGGATATACAATGTAGCTCAGGGGAGTTTATTGGGCTAGTAAAATGGGATGAGGAAGCTTATTTAAGAAAGACAGATAATAGAGCTGTGAAAAAAACGCTTACTATTCCTAGTTGGCTTAATCATAAAGCAGAAGAAGAGAATCTTAATTTTTCTAAAATATTACAAAGTGCATTAAAACAAGAACTAGGAATTATATAAACGAGTATGAACATCTTAACATTACAAAATATAGAAAAATCGTATGGCCCCCGGCTATTGTTTAAAAACGTAAATGTCACCATAGCGTCTCATCATCGCATTGGCTTAATTGGCGTCAATGGGACAGGTAAAACAACTTTATTGCAGGTGTTGGAAGGAACACAAGAACCAGATACAGGTAGTATAGAACGGAATGGGAAGGCTACGATTCATCGATTGGAACAAGATCCGTATATTGATGAAAGTAGTACCTTGCTAGATAATGTATTATTAGGAGACCATCCTAAACTTTCACTGGTTCGAGATTTTGAAAGAGCTTTACAAGACCCAGAATCCTCGCAGTATATGAAATTATTAGCGCGCATGGATGAAGAAGATGGCTGGGTTGTAGAACAAGAAGCAAAAATGATATTGACACGCCTTGGCTTTCATGATGTACATGGGCCAGTAAACTCATTATCTGGGGGACAACGCCGAAGATTAGCATTAGCTAGAGCCTTGGTCTATCCTTGTGATTTATTATTGCTTGACGAACCTACGAATCATTTGGATGAGGCCACCATTGAATGGCTAGAACTATATTTAAAAGATAGAAAAGGGGCTGTATTATTGAGCACCCATGATAGATATTTCCTAGATGCCGTATGTAACACCATATGGGAACTATCGAATCAGACTATATATGAATTTCAAGAGACCTACGAAACCTATGTATCCTTGAAAGAAGAACGAGAAGCACAGTTAGATGCCATTGAGGAAAAGCGCAGAAAACTGATTGCCAGTGAATTACAATGGGTGCGCCGTGGTGCGAAGGCGCGTACCACGAAACAAAAGGCAAGATTGCAACGGTTCGAGCAATTGAAAGCTATGGAAAAACGACAAAAAGTAGGTACTGTGGATCCCGTAGTATTAGCCTCTCGTTTAGGAAATACCATTTTTGATATAGAGCATTTGTCCTTTGCGTATCCTACAGGACGAGAAGTGATTAAAGACTTTACGTACCATATGGTACGTCATGACCGAATTGGTGTGGTAGGACCTAATGGGATTGGTAAGACTACGTTGATGAAGCTATTCCAAGGGTCCCTAGAACCGACAGGTGGGACTATGGGGCGTGGAGAAACAGTTCGCATTGGATATTTCTCGCAACAATTGCCGACCTTTAAAGAGGACCAACGGGTGTTGGACTATATTCGAGAAAATCGCTCGTATTTGCACTTGCCCAATGGCAGTTCCTTAAGTGCAGGTCAATTATTGGAACGTTTTTTATTTTCTCCATCCCACCATGGTTTGCCAATCCGTAAACTGTCTGGTGGGGAAAAGCGAAGATTATTTTTACTTCGCATCTTAATGGATGCCCCCAATGTGCTACTCCTAGATGAGCCTACCAATGATTTAGATATTCCAACCTTAGAAGTCTTAGAAGAGTTCTTAGATTCTTATAGTGGTATTGTCATCACCGTGTGTCATGATCGGTACTTTTTGGACAGAGTGGTAGATAAACTCTTTGTATTCACTGGAGCAGGTCATATCGAGATATACCATGGTGGTTACTCTGATTATGAAGCGGATACGAATCTAACGAGCGGCATGGGTGGTGATACAAAACGTGGTGTCCTACGCCATGCAGTGCAGGTACAGGGTGGATCCGCTGGTTCTAGGGGGCAGAATGCGGAACAACATGCCAATGATGAGATGGTAGTAGATGCTGAAAGTGGAGGTGTACAAAACCTATCACGTGATACAGGCATAGATGTGAATACTAGTATAAATCCAGAAGCAATAGATACTACGGTGGATAACAACGAAGGTGGCAAAAAGAAACTGACATTAGGGGAGATGAAAGAACTTGAACAATTAGAATTTCGCATTGCGGAACTAGAAGGTCTAGTGAAAGCCTATGATGCTATGATTGCTCAAGGGGGTAGTGACTATGAAGCCATTGAAAGTACTATCAAAGAACGAGAACAAGTGGTAGAAGAGTTGGATATGAGTACCTTCCGTTGGTTGGAATTGGAGGAGAGAAAATAGCTTATTATCAGTGTTTTAAACAAAATGTGTTTGACATCATAGAGGGATATCGAAAAAAATAGTTGTGCATTCTTTAAATTTATGTTATTATACAAAAGTCTTTTCAATACATTTAAGTAAATGGATATGACAAAACTTTATAGAATACATATATGAATCATAGATATAAATTACTAGAGGGAACATGGATACTCTATTAAAAATATAAAGATGAATTGTATATGTGGAATAAATTTTGTTATATGATTCAGAGAAGATTAAGTAATTTTATGTTTTTAGTAAGAGGTACTAACAATGAAAAAACATTTAGCAGTATTAGCTGCAACAGCAGTATTGGGTGTTACTTCTGCATTCGCAGCAAACCCATTCTCCGACGTAACTCCACAAGATTGGGCATATCAAGCAGTGGCTCAATTGGCTTCCCAAGGTATTGTTAACGGTTACCCAGATGGTACATTCAAAGGCCAACAAAACATCACTCGTTATGAAATGGCTCAAATGGTAGCAAAAGCTTTAGTTCGTCAAGATCGTGTTGACGCTGAACAAAATGCTATCATCAACCGTTTGGCTAACGAATTCTCCGCTGAGTTGAACAACTTAGGTGTTCGTGTTTCCACATTGGAAAACAAAGTGGGTAACTTCAAATTCACTGGTGATGCACGTGTTCGTTACCAAGGTTCCAATACTGTAGAAAATGCATATGTAAATGATATTACATTTGGTGATGCTGAAGAAGCAGATGTTGATGCAGCTGATGTAGATGTAAACGATGAATCTTTAGCAGTAGATGAAGATAATGTAAAAGCAGTTACAAAAAAACGTTCTAAAATTGACTACCGTGCACGTGTACAATTCGAAGCTACTGTAAACGACAACACTAAAGCAGTAGTTCGTTTAGCAACAGGCGATAAAGAATTCGGTGCAGCTGGAAATCCTACTACAACATTAGATCGCATCTATGTACAACATAATTTTGGTAAATATGCGACTGCTTCCGTAGGTCGTCAAGATATCTTGATCGGTAGCGGTTTAACTTATGACAGCGCATTTGAAGGTGCAAAAGCAACTGTAGGTAAAGATAAATTAAATGCAACAGTAGCACATGGTTACATGGTTGGTGGTGACTTCGAAAACCTTTCTCGTGAAGATCGTTACCAAACAACAGTTTACCAAGTAAATGCAAAAGTAGGTAAACATGTAGATGCAAAAGGTTACTATGTACAAGACCATGGTCAAAACTCTGAAAACTACTTTGGTGGAGCATTAGATACACACTTCGGCGCTCATAATAAAATTTGGGTTGGCGGTGAATTCGCTAAATTCGAATCCTTCGGTAAAGAAGGAAATGCTTGGACTGCAGGTATCGGTTACGGTGCATACGATATCTCCAAAGCCGGTTCTTGGAATGTAAAAGCTCAATATTTCCGTAATGGAGAAATGAGCCCTGTAACTATTCCATCCTCTAAATTACCTAAAGCTTCTACAGATGACTTCAAAGGTTGGTTAGGAACTGTTAACTATACAGTAGCTAAAAATGTTGGTTTAACAGCATATGCACAATTACGTGGTAAACATCTTGATGGTTATGAATTACCTGACTACTACCGTGCAGAACTTAACTACAAATTCTAATTTGAAAGTTAACTATATAAAAAAGAACTCCTTCGGGAGTTCTTTTTTATATGATAAACGATAGATTGTAAATAGGATTGCTCCATATACTTAGGTAGTGTGTTAAAAGTATGGGTAAATGTATTCAATTTTTATTTGCAATTTAAGTGAAAGTTGGGGCTAAGTAAGTATTCATTTATTATCTAGATCTAGGAGTTTTAAAGGTCTAAAATGCTGTATGAAAAGATTGGAATAATACATGTTATAGCAAATAGTTAGATATGGTTATTAAAAGTATATATATCCTGCATACAAAAATAAACGAAACGCTTATTTGCTGGGAAGTATTTGCTTTATATGGATATCCTATGATATGATACTTTCAAGTCAAGTATGTTTGCTATGATTTAGATTATAGGTATGTCATTACTGTATGTGAGGAAACGAGGACACTCCATGAAAAGTAATGCGGTGATATAATCAGTCAAGCTATATGTATGAGACGGTGTATATTATTTTATTTTTCATTGAGAGGTAATTATCATGAAAAAACATTTAGCAGTATTAGCTGCAACAGCAGTATTGGGTGTAACTTCTGCATTCGCAGCAAACCCATTCTCCGATGTAACTCCACAAGATTGGGCATACCAAGCGGTTGCTCAATTGGCAGCACAAGGTGTAGTTAACGGCTACCCAGATGGCACTTTCAAAGGTCAAAACAACATCACTCGTTATGAAATGGCACAAATGGTTGCTAAAGCATTAGTTCGTCAAGATCGTGTTGATGCTGAACAAAATGCAATCATCAACCGTTTAGCTAACGAATTCTCCGCTGAGTTGAATAACTTAGGCGTTCGTGTTGCTACATTGGAAAACAAAGTGGGCAACTTCAAATTCACAGGTGATGCTCGTCTTCGTTACACTGGTACAGAAGATGCTCGTAAATCTAAATTCGACTACCGTGGTCGTGTAAAATTCGAAGCAACTGTAAACGACAATACGAAAGCAGTAGTACGTTTAATGGGTAGCAAAGAATTTGGTAAAGCTGGTAACCCTAGTACAGCTATCGACCGTGTATATGTACAACATAACTTTGGTAAATATGCAACTGTAGCTGCTGGTCGTCAAGACTTAATAGTAGGTAGTGGTCTTGCATTTGATGGTGCTTTCGAAGGTGTAGTGGCTACAGCTGGTAAAGATAAATTAAATGCGTCTGTGGCATATGGCTATCTACAAAGTGGAACATATGGTAAATTAGAACTTGATAAAGCGACTCGTGCTGAAAACTCCCAAGTAACAGTATATCAATTGAACACTATGCCAACTGAAAAATTAGCAGTAAAAGGTTTCTATGCTGATGCTCATGAAAAAAATGTACATAATGCATATGGTGCATCTCTAGATCTTAAACTTGGCAACAAAGTTTGGGCTGGCGGTGAATATGTGAAAACAGAAACTCAAGGTGCTAATGGTGAAGCTTGGACAGCGGGCTTAGGTTATGGAAATTATAACATGGCAAAACAAGGTACTTGGTCTGTTAAAGGTCAATACTACAATATTAAAAAAGATGCGCCTGTAATCGATTCCGCACTAGGTTTAGCGAAAAAAGGTAATAAAGGTGTATATGCAACAGCTAAATATGCTGTAGCTAAAAACGTAGGTCTTGCAGCTACTGCTACTATTGATACTAAAGATCAAGCTAACAAAGCACAAGCTGAATCCTATCGTGCAGAACTTAACTACAAATTCTAATTTGTTAGTTACACATATAAAAAGAACTCCTTCGGGAGT
>NZ_RQVH01000030.1:0-14699 GCF_003992185.1 Veillonella sp. CNR 79/14
TGGCATAAGAGAATATCTATCTTTTCTATTATATTTTTTCTTATGTTTTGCATTACCGGTTTATTATTATTATTTAGAAATGAATTAAATGCTTGGTCTTTAGGACAACCCTCTCATAGTACATCTACTATGACAATGAGTCCATACTCATCCTCTATATTTGATGCAGCAGATGCGGGTGCTGCATTAGTAAAACAACAATATCCATCCAAAGATATTTTAAATATTTCTCCAACCATGAATAGATCTAACCTATTACGCTATAGAATTATTGATTCATCAGCCACATCTGCCCCACCTGCACGAATGGGTATGGGAGGAGACTATACCTTATATAACCCAAATTCTAATACACTTGTTGAATCTCATCGTGTCACCCCTGCGCATCCATGGGTACGAAGTGCACTACACACAATTCATGAATTACATACTCGATTAGCCTTAGGAAAATTTGGTATTTATCTTGTAACTATTCTATCTATGATATGCTTCTTATCCATCCTTAGTGGTATCTTTTTATACGGCCCTTTCAGTTCCGCCTATAAACGAAGTAGACAAACATCAAATCGATTACAAATCAGCGCTCTGCATCGTGAATTTTCTATGATTGCTTCTGTTTGGGGAATTGTATTATCTCTAACTGGTGTATGGATTGGTGGTTTTTTTATTGCTAATGATTATTACACAAAAAATGTAGCCTCTATGGCAAAGCAAGAATTAGCTAATCATACATCCGAAATTTTATCTCCTTCTGAAGCAATTCAACGAATCCTATCAACCTATCCTAATCGTCAACTTATTTCTATGGATTATCCTTCAAGATTTAATAATTATCACTATGCCTTTTATTTAGGTAGCCAAAATGATGACGATCCTGCCATGTTTTTAGGTCAGCCTGTATATGCCAATTTATATAGTGATTCAACCCTCGATCAATATGCAACAAAAGAAATTCCTTGGTATTTCACCGGAATGAAAACTATGATAAACTTACATATTCATAATCATAATTCCATGGTATTAAAAATATTATGGGCCATCTGGGATACTATTATCATCATTGGTATGTTATTAGGCATTATCCTAACGATTATGAAACGATATCATATCCCTATGAAAACTACATCTATAAAATCTACCTTATCTCCTACTCATATTTGGAGAATTCCTGCTATATCTAGTGTATTCATCGCTTGTGGTCTTATCATTCCAATGTGGCCTAATTCTATGACAGAAACAATTGGTGCCATTTGCTTATTGATTCCTTTAGTACTCTTAATATACTCTTTATATCAGCACTATACTCGAATACGAGAAACTCTATAATATATTCATGGTAGTCTTTCTTATAAACCCATGAAAAAACCGATGTCACAGATATATCTTTCTATGACATCGGTTTTTATCTATGGTGCGCCCAGAGGGAATTGAACCCCCGACCTGCAGTTTAGGAAACTGTCGCTCTATCCTACTGAGCTATGAACGCAAGTATACATCTATTATAGTCTAACTGTACTATACCTAGCAATATGAAATCTAAAATAAGATTCGATCTGTATCCTATGTGCATATCCACAATACAGAACATTTTTTCTAACCTTTTAAGATTCAATAAAGCCTTATTTTACAAGGGTTATTCACTTTTTGTGTATAAATTGTGGATAACTATAGAGTTATTAACACTAAATTCACAAGGTATTAACATCCTACTCACA
Organism: Veillonella sp. CNR 79/14; assembly: GCF_003992185.1. Lineage (NCBI taxonomy): Bacteria > Bacillati > Bacillota > Negativicutes > Veillonellales > Veillonellaceae > Veillonella > Veillonella sp. CNR 79/14. Next base: position 1,716 of record NZ_RQVH01000030.1, read on the forward strand.
TCCTATACCCATAGTTATACACTGAGTTATCCACATTTAGGTGGATAACTATTTCATATGTACGATAAAAGTATCTTTTTTGTTCTATTTTTACACTATATCCACTAGTATTGTCTATCTACCCATGACATAGATGTACTATTGCTTACATATACGATAAAACAAAGCTATATCTCATCATCTACTACATACACAATAAGCCTATAGAACATAGCTAACCTGTTCTATAGGCTTTATCATATACATGGTATATATCAGATTTTCTCTTATCAGGATACTTTCAGTATGCACCGCATCGTATCTTGCAAGTACTGACTGCTCTCACTTATTCAGCAAAGTGTAATTGACCATTCACTTCTACTGGAATGCCCCAATCAACTTGCACGCCATTTTTGTTCCACATGCGAGTTAAGGCTAATTTTAAGTTATCGTAGGAATCCAATGGTTGCACTGTCAACTCATCATATGTGTTTAATCCTGTGGCATGCATTACTGTTTGTTCTGCTTGCAAATAGGATTCTACTTTCTCTTTCCAAGTTACATCCTCTAATACCACTTGGCATTCTTTTGTTTCTTTGTTATACGCAATATGACCACGCTCATTATCTCCATAATGAATTGCTAAATATACCCATTCCATGGTGTACCCTCTTTCATGACTAACATAAGTTATGATGTATACTATACTCATACTTTGATGTATTCTGTTTCTATTATATCGTATCTTTCCAAGTAGTGGCAATATAGATACTTTTTACTTTATACTGAACTACTCTCCACCGCTACTTTCCGTGTCACCATTACTTTATCCACCCGCGTGTTATCCATATCCATGACCTCAAATTGCAATGGCCCATAGTGACAGCGATTAGCTTCTTTAGGAATACGACCGATTAAGTAGGTCACGAATCCCCCTAATGTTTTATACAGATCCTCTTCTTCACCTGGTAATAATTCATCCACTTCAAAATATTCTTTCAGTTCTTCAATGCTGATAAGACCATCCACAAGATACGTACCATCTTCTCGCTGTACGATTCGATTTTCTTCTTCTTTCTTTTCCTCTTCCCCAGATGGCATCAATCCCACGATTTCTTCCATAATGTCGTGGAACGTAATCATCCCACTCATACCACCATATTCGTCTAGCACAATGGCTTCATGAGTACCTTCTTCTCTGAAAGTAGATAATACTTTCATTAAGGACAAGGATTCTGGTACGAGCACTGGTTTACGCATGCAATAAGCTAGAATATCTTTCATCGGACGATGACTTTCTTTCATCTGTTGTGCTAACACATCTACAGAAGAGACTAAGCCTTTCAACTCATCTAAGGAATCATCACCTACTGGAATACGATGTTCGTTGCATTCCATAATGGTTTCTAGGATGTCCTCATCACTAGCGTTAATATCAATCCACGTCAACTGCGTACGAGGTGTCATAATATCGCTGGCATCGAGGTCAGCTAAGCGGAAAATATTTTCTACTAACACTGGCTCTTCCTCTTCATAAGCGCCTAGTTCCACACCTTGTACAAGCATTTTATTAATTTCCGATTCCGTTACCGGTGCTTCTTCCTTGTGTTTAACGCCTAATACTTTCAGTAGCACCGTTGTAGACATACTGAGAAGTGCCACAAATGGTTTTGTGATGGTGGCAAAGTATTTCATAGGGATTGCCATCATGATGGCAATGGATTCTGGAGAATTGTATGCCAACCGTTTTGGTACTAATTCCCCTATGACTAAGGATAAATAGGTTGTTAAAGATACGATGAAAATAGGGCTCACTGTATCGGCATAATCAGCTAACCACAAGATATGTTCTTTGATATAGGTCGCCATAGGATCGGAAAAAGTAGCCCCTGAATACAAACCAGTGACGATACTAATTAAAGTAATACCAATTTGTATAGTGGAAAACATTTCATTCGGATCTTCCGCTAGCTCGATGGCCATGCGAGCTCCACGATTACCGGCTTCTGACTTTTCTTCTAATAATCCTTTACGAGCATTAATAATGGCTAATTCCGTCATGGAAAATAAACCATTTAAAATGATGAGTATGACTACAATTAAAATTTCTATACCTATGTCACTGCCCACTGATTCTATCTCTCCTTATCGATTCCTATCTATAAAACTATACTATATGTATCTAACTAATCATCTACTAACTTTAAATAGTTATGTATTCTAGTACAATACTTACTGTCTATTTTTACTAAATTATATTTCAATACTTAAAAATATATTGAAATACTTCTGCATTCTTATATAATACTTGTTTGCTATTTGTAAAAGTAACTCTAATACATACTAAATAACAACCGCTGTTCCTGTGCATGTTACCATGAGCATACCATTCGTTTCACCTAATGTTTCATAACTCACAGATACACCTACGATCGCATTAGCTCCCATATCTTTCGCACGTTTACTCATTTCTTTTAAAGATGCCTCACGAACGCTAGATAAAGATGATTCATAACTATTACTACGACCCCCTACAACATCTCGAATAGAAGAGAAAAAGTCTTTCACAAAGTTACGACCTTCTACAACTTCTCCAAAGACGATTCCTTTATATTCTTTAATTGGTTGTCCTTCAATTTGCATCGTTGTTGTAATAATCATAGGTGTCTCCTTTATTCTCATATTGATATGATTTAAACCTTATTATTCGTATTATATCATATTTAGAATACTTCCATATAACACTATATAAATACTTGTTGAATCAGTACCATATACAGAATTGTTCCACCCCCAATGGATAGGAACATATTTCCTTTCCATAGGTGTAGTAATACTGTCACAGCTACTGCGATTATGTCCGGCATACCATGATATATGCCAGATAAATCTACATGTCGTAAGGAAAATACTACTAACAAACTCATCGTTGCCGACGGCAATACTTTCCCTAAATACTGCACATAAGCAGGTGTTTTCGTTTTCGAATTAAATATGACAAATGGTAAAAACCGTGTTGCCATAGTGCCTAGCACAACAATGGCAATGGTTATGATTTGTTCCGTGAAAGTCATTGCTCTCCCTCCATTGTTCTACGTAACAGACTTAATATGACTACGATTCCAATCATAGCAGGAATCATAAAGTGTTCACTGCCAAAGACAATCAAGGCAACGCCAGGAATCACTAATCCTATGCCAGAGCTAATCAAATTTCGTTGCATTTTATATTGCTCCAAAGCCAATACAATAAAGAGTGCAGTCAGTACAAATTCTAGTCCTTTTGCATTAAAAGATAATACAGATGCAAAAAGATTACCTATGACAGAACCCACAACCCAATATAACTGATTCAATAGAGTTACAAAAAAATAACACCATTTCTTGGAAATTTCAGCAGGAATTTGTGATGTATAGTTAATGGAAAAACTTTCATCCGTCATTCCAAATATGAGATATGGTGTTAGCCATCCCATATGTCTATATATAGTTAACATAGAAATTCCATAAAATATATGACGCCCATTGACCATGAATGTAATTAAAAAAGCACCTACTGGATCGAAAGGAGATAGTAACATAGCTACTGTTACAAATTCCATAGATCCTGCATAAATGAGAGCACTCAATGCCAATGTATAGCCCCAGGAAAATCCCATAGAATGCATATAAATGCCATAGGATAGTCCTAAAAATAAAAATCCCAATAATAACGGTGTTGTTTTAAGAAAACCATATCGAAAGGCAGATATTATTGTATTTTTTGTTGGTTTAGGTTCCATATATACCATCCTTTCTTTCATCGTGTATCATTAGTATTACTAGATTATCAAATTTTATAAAATACTGACAATTATTTTATATAAATGATTAAATACATATATATTCAAAATATGTACATGGATACAAATAACTTAGTGCCACTTTTACTATACTATCAAATTCTAGAATACTTATATATTTATATAATATATAATAGGTTAATAAAAGATTATTTTTTAACCTATTTCCTGTAGTATCCTATTTTAATTATAAAATTAATGAACAGAAAAACAGCCCATGGGAACTTCTTCCCGTAGGCTGTTTCTATTAGTCCTCAAAATCGCGAGATAAATCCACTTCTTTTAGAGGAACTACTTTTGTTTTATGTTTTGCTTTATACCATAAGTATACAGCGAAGAATACTGGAAGACCAATATAAGCAACGGATACTCCGTACCAGTCAATACTTTCACCCATGAAGGCTGTATAGTTTTGACCAGCAATAATGATCAAACACAATGCCAAGGCAAACAATGGACCAAATGGGAACCAAGATGCTTTGTAAGGCAATTTGGATACATCATGACCTTGTGCCACATAAGCACGTCGGAAACGATAATGTGCAATCGCAATCCCTACCCATGTGATGAATCCACTCATACCACTGATATTAATCAACCAAGTATAGGCTTGACCTTCCCCAATTAAAGATGTTAAGAAAGCAAACAAACCAAAGGCTGCTGTTGCTAACAATGCTGGAATTGGCACACCACGTCGGTTAATAGAACTAAATAATTTTGGTGCATCTCCTGATTTAGATAATGCGTATAACATACGTGTAGAGGAGAATAAACCAGAGTTACCAGCGGACAATACAGCGATCAACAAAATAGCATTGATGAAATGTGCCGCCCAGTCAAATCCAAAACGGTCAAATACCAATGTAAATGGACTAATGGACACATTTTCTACAGAACTGTTCAATAAATTTGGATCATTGTAAGGGATTAAAAAACCGATGACTGTGAAAGAACCAATATAGAACAGTAAAATACGCCAGAAAATAGAGTTAATAGCTTTAGGAATATTTTTTTCTGGATCCTCAGACTCACCAGCAGCAGTACCGATTAATTCTACCCCTTGGAAAGAGAAACCAGCAATCATAAAGATAGCTAAGATAGAGGAGAATCCCCCTACAAATGGAGCCTCTTCGATAGTCCAGTTATGGAATCCTGGAGATTCAGTACCAACCCCAAGAATCAATAAAGATCCTAATAATAAGAATACAATAACAGTAATAACCTTGATGCTAGAGAATAGATATTCACTTTCACCAAAAGAACGAGCTGATAAATAATTCAACACAAACAGAATCAATAAGAACAAAGCAGACCAAACAATAGCTGGCACATCAGGAAACCAGTATTTCATGATGAATGCACTGGCTACCAATTCAGCTGCTAATGTAATAGCCCAGTTAAACCAAAAGTTCCAACCTAAGGCAAAGCCCAAAGCTTTATCTACATAGCGAGAGGCATGAGTACCAAAAGAACCAGATACTGGCAAATACGTAGTCATTTCCCCTAAACTAGTCATCAAGAAATATACCATGATACCGATGAAGCTATAAGCAATTAACGCGCCACCAGGACCTGCTGTACTCACTACTTCACCACCGGCTACGAATAAACCTGTACCAATAGCACCGCCTAAGGCAATCATATTCATGTGGCGGGATTTCAAACTTCTTTTTAATTTGTTATTTTCCATGAGACTTCTCCTTATAAGTCAAGATTTCGTACATATTCTGCATTATCTTCGATAAATTTTCGACGAGGCTCTACCTTATCCCCCATCAAAACGCTAAATATCTTATCTGCTGCAATACTGTCTTCCATGCTGACTTGTAGGATGGTTCTATGTTCAGGGTTCATAGTTGTATCCCATAATTGTTCTGCATTCATTTCACCAAGACCTTTATATCGTTGGATCGTAATGCCTTCACGGCCAATTTCATCCAATCTATCTGAAAGTTCTTGGTCACTGTAGGCATACCATTGTTTTTGACCTTTTTTAATTTGGTACAACGGTGGTTGTGCAATAAATACATGACCTTCTTCAATCAATGGTCGCATATAGCGATAGAAGAATGTCAATAATAAAGTACGAATGTGTGCGCCGTCCACGTCCGCATCTGTCATAATGATGATTTTATTGTAACGGCTCTTCGTAATATCAAAGTCTTGTCCGATACCTGTACCAAAAGCAGTAATCATAGAACGAATTTCTGCATTGGCTAATATTTTATCGAGACGAGCTTTTTCTACATTTAGAATTTTACCGCGCAATGGTAAAATTGCTTGGTAACGGCGATCACGACCTTGTTTTGCGGTACCACCCGCAGAATCACCTTCGACAAGGTAAATCTCTGTCATAGTTGTATCTTTTTCAGAACAATCTGCTAATTTACCAGGTAAGGAGCTCACTTCTAACGCATTTTTACGGCGTGTCAATTCACGAGCTTTACGGGCTGCTTCACGAGCACGACTCGCATTGGTTGCTTTTTCGATAATTTTCTTCGCTTCTGCTGGATGCTCCTCTAAGAAGACACGCAATCCATCAGACACGATAGTATCTGTAATCCCTTTGACTTCGCTATTGCCTAGTTTACCTTTTGTTTGGCCTTCAAATTGTGGTTCCAATACTTTTACACTTACCACAGCTGTCAAGCCTTCACGCACATCTTCCCCAGTCAAGTTGCTTTCATTTTCTTTCAAAATGCCAGCCTTGCGACCATAGTCGTTTAAGGTACGTGTTAAGGCTGTACGGAAACCGCTCAAGTGCGTACCACCATCAATGGTGTTGATATTATTAACGAAGGACAAAATCGTTTCGCTATAACTATCGTTATATTGTAATGCCACGTCTACTACCACATCGTCACGAGTATTATCGATGGAAATAACACTTGGTGTGATAGCTTCTTTCGCTTCATTTAAATATTCAATGAATTGTACTAAGCCACCTTCATAATGGAAACTTTCACTGCGACCTTCTCCACGTTTATCAGATAAAGTAATACGTAAACCTTTATTCAAGAACGCCAACTCTTGTAAGCGAGTTTTTAATACATCAAACTCAAAGATGGTGGTTTCAAAAATTTGTGCATCTGGTTTAAATCGTACTGTCGTACCTGTGCGATCCGTCGTACCGATTTCTTTCAATTCAGACGTTTTATTACCACGTTCAAAGGAAATTTCTTGAATTTTTCCATGTTGGTATACATCGACAATAGTCCACTCACTTAAAGCATTTACTACGGAAATACCTACCCCATGAAGACCACCGGATACTTTGTATCCACCACCGCCAAATTTACCACCTGCGTGAAGTTTGGATAATACTAGTTCTACCGCAGGCATACCTGTTTCATGCATCCCTGTCGGAATCCCACGACCATCGTCAATAACTTCAATACTATTATCTTCACAAATGGTCACTTCAATATGCGTTGCATACCCCGCTAGGGCCTCATCCACACTATTATCTACAACTTCATACACCAAGTGATGTAATCCACGGGCAGATGTGCTACCAATATACATACCAGGTCGCATACGAACGGCTTCTAAGCCTTCGAGGACCTGTATATTACCGGCATCATAATTTGTTTGTTCTGCCATCTGACATCCTCCTACTATTTATATAATGACATCCCATACTGGTCACCATATTCTATATAATACATTCTATTATACAATACTTTACTATCTCTGTGAAAGTCTAAGCCTTTATTTCACTTGCATTTTATCTGTTTCGTTCCAACGATACTTATTTGTAATATTTACAACTTGTTCATAAGACAATTCTTCTTGCGATTTTGATGTAATTAACATAGTAGCCCAATACATATCATTCGCATCCGTAGATCCTTGGAACAAGCGAGTTAAATAATAATAAATACTTTCTTCTTTTGCCACTTCATACCATTCGTAGGTGCACCAGGGAGCAATCACTTTCATTTGGTCATACTTATAATGAGGATAATCCTTCAATAAACCTTTTACCGTACGAATGATATGTCTATACTTTTTATATTCACACTGAGGGCATACCTTCGCAGAACCTTCCGATTGCCAACGACCACAGGTAGGACATTGATGAAAATGCTCTTGCTGTAGTACAAACTCTTTCTTCGCTTGCTCCATACGTGTTTGTAATACCTTTTGTCGAAGTTCCTCATGACGGATCACACGAACAGATTTTTCTATACTTTGTACAATCTCAGAGGGCAACACAATTTGATGAAAGTCTATAATTTCCTCATAAACAGGTGTCATATCTAAGGCATCCCCTGATACAAGTTGGTCTTGTAAAGCACGTCGTGGGAGTTGTACTTTGATATCTGTAATAATAGATTCTCCATAATACTCACGCAATGCTTCCAATAATTGTGGTTTGCGCATAGTCATCTCTTGCATCCATACAGTATGACCAATTTCAACTACAATAACAGGTGGCTTTATGTGCACTAATTTTGCTTGTCCACTCACCATAGGTCCTACGACAGATTCCCAATCATGATAGAGTTTCATAAGTCGATACATTTCATAAATGCCTAGTTCTTGTAACATAGCATCACGAAGATCCATTACTCCTGTAAAAGATTCTAGATTACTCTCCATGTATCATTTCCTCCGTCAAGTCTATATACTGCACCTTATCTAAGTCCATTGTATCTGTTGTATCAGTAGTAGTAATAATTGTCTGTACACGTTTATGAATGAATTTGATTAAATTAGATCGACGTTCCTGATCTAATTCACTGAGTACATCATCTAATAGTAAAATAGGATATTCTCCTACTTCCGATTTTATATATTCTAATTCACTTAACTTAACTGATAAAATTGCTGTCCGTTGTTGTCCTTGTGAGCCAAATCGTTTTAAATCCATAGAACCTGAATAAAAAATAATATCATCACGATGAGGTCCCACTGATGTTTGTAACCGTCGCCGATCCTCTGATAAATTTTCTTGTAAAGCCTGTAATAGAGCATCTTTGGTTACTAATAGTTGTTTCTCACTATAAGGTTGAGTATATTGCAATCGCAAATCTTCTTTACCATTGGTTAGTTTCCGATTCATTAAATCCATTAATTGATTTAATTTTTTTAAACTTTCCAATCGTTTTTGGATAATTTGTGAACCTAAAGTAGCAATTTGTTCATCCCAATTTTGTACTGGCACCTTACTCGTATAACTATATTCTTTAAGTATACGATTTCTCTGTTGCACAGCCCGTTGATACATCGTAAGTTGATGATAATATTGAGGACTAGTCTGACTAATTTCCATATTCAAAAAACGACGACGTAAGGAAGGAGTTCCCTTAATTAAATCTAAATCTTCTGGAGAAAAAATGACTGTATTCAAAGTACCTACTAATTCTTTTTGCGATAGAGGATTATCATGCAAACGAATGACTTTTTTTCCTTGACGCCCCCATTTAATCTGCAACGTATGAGGCGTATCAGCTTTCATAAAGTGAACGATAATACTAGCCTCATCCTCATTCCAAGAAATGACATCTTTCATATCCGATGTACGATGACTATGTCCCATCGTGGCAATATAAGCAGATTCTAGGATATTTGTTTTCCCTTTTCCATTAGGACCATGGATGACAATGATTTCTGGTGTGAAAGTAATAGTTTTATGACGATGATTGCGAACATGTATGAGTTCCAATTCAGTCACATACACAATTAAGCCTCCTTCACCACAGTAATTCTTATTTCATTAGCAATGGTTACTACATCATTAGGATAGATTTTTTTACGTTTTTCTGTAACTACTACATCATTTAAAGTGATTTTATTTTCTTCTAATAACACTTTAACTTGACCACCTGTTGATAATACATTGGCATATTTTAACAGTTGATCTAATTGAATATACTCTGTATGAATGGATACAGTTTCTTGATTCATAATTTCCTCTTTTCTCTTAATTATGTGTATGAACTGGTGTTACCACATAGGTGTAATGGTCATTATTATCTTGACGAATTACCATAGCCCCTTGTTCTTGTAAGTACATATGAATTCTTTCACCTGTGCTATGTTTCAATAATTCATCTATATATTTACCATTAAAATTAATAGTGAAAGGATTTCCTTCAAAGGTACATAAAACAATATCTTTTACCATACCAATATCAGCACTTTGAGAACTTAATGTAACTTGATTCTCTTCCCAGTCATAGCGAATGGCAGAATAACTCATATCTTTCGCCATAAAATAGACACGATCTAAGGAACTAGCAAATTCACGACGATTTAAAATAGCACTAGCATCGAATTTAGCAGGAATAACACGTTTATAATCAGGATATGTACCTTCAATTAATCTTGAAATAATATATACAGTATCAAATACAATAGCTACTTGATTTCTATTCCAAATTAATTTAACCATAACAGGTTGATCCGATGGTAATACTCTGGATACTTCTTCTACAGTGCGTTTTGGAATGACAATACGCATTGGGTTTTCAAGAGCTGCATCTAAGGTTACTTTTTTAACAGCCATACGATGTGTATCAGTGCCTACCATAGTAAGCTCATTGCCTTCAATTTCCACTAAGGTACCACAGAAGATAGGCCGATCTGTATCCGTAGAAGTAGCATATACAGTTAAGTCGATTAATTGTTTTAGCTGTTCTCCGTCAATCATAATACTATTATCATCTTGGATTTGTTCCACCAAGGAAAAATCTTCTACTTGCATAGTCACAAGTTTAAATTCAGAATGATCGGATTTAATCTGTAATTGATTAGAATTGTCTGGCTTATATAATTCTACTTGTTCACCTGGTAATTTTTTTAGAATTTCTTGAAAGTATTTAGAACCTACTACAATAGTACCAGGTTCAAGAATAGTAGCATCTACTTGGGATCTCATTCCAATTTCAAAATCGTTAGCTTGTAATTCTACGTAGTTATCTTTTGTAGAAATGTAGATAGATCCTGGTAAATTAGAGCTTGTTTTATTACTTGCTACACGTTGGAATAGTGACATGGCTTTCACTAATTCATGTTTGTTAAATTGAAGTTTCATTATTAACTCCTTATGACTAATATAACTATGTTAAAGTTTTTTATTTAAAGTAGTAGACGTAGTAGTAGGACGCGTGTATAAGTGGATAGGTCCATAAAACTTATAAATTTCAATGTTTTACACATGTTTACAACATTGGGATTAGAAAATTTTATATATCCACATAGTAACAGGTCTATAAATACCTTGTGTGTAAGTGTATGTTTGTTAACAATGTAATCACAAAATGTAAACAAGTTAAACACATACTTATACACAAATTTAATATTACTTTGCTTCTTCTAATTCTTTGCGAATGCGATCGATAGTATGTCGTAAATCTTGGTCTTTTTCTATTTCTCTAGAAATTTTTTCATATGCATGTAATGCGGTAGTATGGTCTTTTTTACCAAAAGCAAAGGAAATTTGAGGGTAACTTTCATTGATTAATTCACGAGCTAAATACATAGCAATTTGGCGTGGATGAGCATATTGCTTATTTCGTTTTTGACTTACTAAATGTTCTAGCTTGATTTTAAAGTAATCTGCTATAAATTCTTGAATATACTTAATGGATAATACAATTTTTTCTGTATGGATGATAAAGTCTTTAATTGCCTTATTTGTAAATTCTACATCAATTGTTTCTAATCGATTTGTAATAGCCGCTTGTGTAATTAATGTTTCAAAGGCGCCTTTTAGTTCACGAATATTTCGCTTATTAAAATACTGTGCAAATAGGTGGATAACCTCTTTTGGAACATATAAGGTTGGGTATTCACTACGACGATGATCGATTTCCTCATGGATGATGGCTTCAATCATCTCAGGATTTGGTGCTTCAATTTCTACAGTAAGACCACTGTTGAATCGTGTGATTAAGCGTTCTTCCATTTCTTTATAATCTTTTGGTGGTTTATCGCTAGACAGGATAACCGCTTTATTGTGACTCAATAAATGATTGAAGGTATTAAAAAACTCTTCTTGCGTCGTTTTCTTATTTTTTTCTTCTAAGAATTGTACATCGTCAATGATGAGTACATCGATATCTCGGAAGTTACGACGGAATTGATCCGGTGTTTTTGTCCGTAATGATTCAATGAAACTATTCATAAAATCTTCACTGGTAATAGACATAATTTTAGTAGATGGATTGAGGGCTAAAATTTCATTGCCAATAGCATGCATTAAATGGGTTTTACCAAGACCAGATTGACCGTGAATATATAGTGGATTGTAACGAAGTCCTGGATTTTCAGCTACTGCTTTCGCAGCACTGAAAGCCATACGGTTAGAATTAGATTCGATGTAATTATCAAAAGTAAAAGCACGATTTAGATGTGATTTTGAAGAACTACTCATGTTTCGTTGTACAGGTGGTGCTGGTGGTATAGGAGAGGTTGTTTTAGAAGCAAATAAATCGGCAGGGACTGGTCTTTGAATGCCTTGTGAAGGAGAAGTATTTCTTTGAATGATGACAGGAGAATCATAACTAGGACGGCTTACTCCTTCTGGTAATACTTCATTATACTCTTCTGTATCCCAAGGAGGAGGGATGATAGGAGATGGAGAGCTTTCCATTGTTGTATCTTCAATAGAAGGCATATCGATAGGCGGCATAGGGGGAATCTCTGTAGGAGGTGTACTCATCTGTTCCGCAGGAGATGCATTTACCGTTGCCGTATCTGTTAAATAGTCGATGGTCTGCAAGGTAGGGAGTAAACTTTTTGCTGCCTCTACGATTTGGTTATGGACTAATGGGGTTTGAATATATTTTAGCTTGCTAGGATCCATAACAAATAAGGTCAAAATAGTAGATGTCATAGAATAGGGCATCAATGAATTAACAACCAAGGAATCCCACATTTGCTGGGGCATTTTCGTTTTTGTTTTTTGCATCACTTGGTCCCATAGGGAGTAAAGATCTAAGTCACTCATAATAAACCTTCCTGCATGTGTATAAGAATTATTTGTCCACATCATCATAATGTGGATAACTAAAAATTAGACAAAGAAAAAGAGTTCATAAACAAGATAATAAGTAGAATTGTTTCTATCCACAATAATGTGAATAAGTCAGTGGATAACATGTGAAAAATAAAAATACTTGTTTATAACCCTTCGTTGGTGTATATCATTATTA
>NZ_RQVH01000031.1:0-14643 GCF_003992185.1 Veillonella sp. CNR 79/14
CTGTAATTGCAGCCTCCTTAATATGTATAATAACTATAGTTTTATCTTCAATAATAGCTGTTCGTATATCTTTATTTTCTATGATATTTAAGCTAACTTTAGATCTATCACCTAGGGTAGAACAGAAGTCGCTTATTATTTTTTCAGCATCTTTTACTCCGGTTAAAACTGGTTTTTTACACTCGTCTTCAGAAATTCCTAAAATTAAATAGCCACCTGTAGTATTAGCGAATGCAGAATATGATTTCCATGCATCTTTGGGGAAGTCATTTTTAGCCTTTTTGTATTCAACTTGTGAAGACTCTTTTAATGATATAATTGCTTCTAATGTAGTTAGTTTCATAGTATTTTTCCTAAAAGTGCTAAATAAATAGTAAATAAAATTAACTGCTGAATGGGGGTAATATCACATTCTTTATATATGTTGTGAAAGAATGAGTTTAAAAGTGCTAAATAAATGTTAAATAAAATCGGGATTCTTGTTATTGAAGGGCAACAAGGAATATGATGAAAAATAATCAGTATCAGAAAAGAGAAATATTCTTATCATCAGTATACAGGATATAAAATGTGTTTGCCACTATATATTATGAATCCTTGTTGTAGCATATGTTCTGCATGTCAGATATCGTCTCCATATACAGCGGAGTTTGCAAAACAAGTCTCAATCCTGTAAAATAGATAGGTAAAGATCATAAGGAGGAGCTATGTTACTGTCAATTGTTGTTCCCGTATTTAATGAGGAAGATAATATTCAAAAATTTTATACTACAGTCAAAGATGTATTGCAAACACTTGACTATGACCATGAAATTATTTTCGTCGATGATGGGTCCAGTGATGATAGTGCAGGCATGCTACGATATATTGGTAATCAAGATCCAAAGGTAAAAGTGCTGTTATTGGCTAGAAACTTCGGTCATCAATTAGCCTTGACCTGTGGATTAGATTACGCTCAAGGTGATGCGGTAATCACCATGGATGGAGATATGCAACATCCACCAGAGTTGATTCCAGAACTAGTGAAGCATTGGGAAGCAGGTGCAGATGTAGTACGTACCATTCGTGATTCCACAGAAGATGCTAGTTGGGCAAAAGCTTTTACATCGAAATACTATTACAAAGTGCTTAACAAATTAGCCAATGTTCCTATCGTGGAAGGTGGTTCCGATTTCCGGTTGATGAATCGAAAATCCCTAGAAACATTGAAAAACTTCCGTGAACATGGTAGGTTTTTGCGGGGCATTGTAGGCGACTTGGGATTCGTGCAACATGAATTTCATTTCGTAGCACCCCCACGCTTTGCAGGGACTTCTAAATTTAGTGTAAAAAAAATGATGCGCTTTGCTTTAGACGGCATTACAGCATTTTCTAGAGTACCCTTGCGGTTAGCCTTATATATCGGCTTGCTATGCGGACTATTAAGCCTGATTATGATCGGACACATATTGTTTGTTCACTTCTTCTCTGACAATGTTATCAGTGGTTGGTCTACCTTAGGAGTGGCTATCTTCTTCCTAGGTGGTGTACAACTGGTAGGTATTGGTATCATCGGAGAATATGTGGGACGAATTTTTGAAGAAGTCAAACAACGACCGTTATATTGGGTGAAAGACGCCATAAACTGTCACATACAAGACAAATAATCGTATATAAGAGAGGAGTCCTATGACGAGTAAAAAGAAACAATACCTGGCAGTCGCTCTATTAGTAGGCTTTTTAGGTACTAGTGTACAAGGAGCTTACCAATATGGTGATACAGGCAATGAAATTCTTGGTATTCAAAAGAAACTCATCGCTGCTGGTTATAAAGCTAGGGAAACTAGCGAATATGATGCAAATACAAAGTGGGCTGTTAGATTGTTCCAAAAAGATAATGGATTAACAGTGGACGGAATATTGGGAGCAGTGACCTATAAAAAATTGATGGGCAAACCACTGCCGGCAACAACAAAAACGGTATCTAAAAAGAAAGAAATTTCTGAAAAAGATGCTAAATTATTAGCCCATATCGATCCAAATAGAGAATCCACAGCTATCACATCTACGTTAAAGCATAAAAAAGACAAAAGCTCTGCCCCACAAGGGCTGACTTTCAAAAAGAAAGGCAAAACATACAAAGGCTTAGAGATTGGACATCAACCTATATCTGGCAATGTGAAAGAGATTTTGACCTATGCCAATACGTTTACGGGAGTGCCTTATAAATTTGGAGGCACTACGCCAGCGGGATTTGATTGCTCAGGATATATTCGCTATGTATTCCAAAAGATAGGCTTTGATATGCCGCGCCAAGCTGACGAACAGTATACAGTAGGTAAAAAAGTAGAGAAAAGTAATCTACAACCGGGTGATTTAGTGTTCTTTGAAACTTATGAACCAGGGATTTCCCATTCTGGTATTTACATCGGTGATGGACAATTCATCAGTGCCACATCTAGCAGTGGTGTAGCCGTAGCAGATATTGATGATAGCTACTGGGGACCACGCTATGTAGGGGCAAAACGCGTACTATAATACACAAGCTGTAATGATGATGTCATTACAGCTTTTGCCATATATGCGATAACTAGAAACATAAAGGAGTTAACTATGACGCACGCAGGCATTCACATACAAGATGTACAATTTTCCTATGGATCTCAGACGGTTATCCATAATATGACCATCACCATTCCCAAAGGTGAGTTTGTACTGGTGGTGGGACCTAATGGATCTGGTAAAACCACCTGGCTTCGTATGGTAGCAGGACTATTAGAACCCACAGCCGGACATCTTTGTTTAGATGGCATTAGTCCGAAAGAAGCACAAATGAAAGGACTCATTCACTTAGTGCCACAAATTTATAACAAGAATGCAGCCCAATTTCCAGCTACCGTAGAAGAGGTAGTGGGACTCGCTTTATTTCACGTACCGAAGGAAGATAGAAAAGGACGCATCTTGGATGCTTTGGAATTGGTGGGCATGCAAGATTTCTTGAAACGCCGCATTGGAGAACTCAGCGGCGGTCAACAACAACGTGTCATGTTAGCACAGGCCTTAGCACGGAAACCGAACTATATTTTGCTAGATGAGCCCACCAGTGGTATCGACTTTGAAACAAGCAAAAAAATATACGAAGTGTTGCGATCTTTAAAAGAAGAAAACATCACTGTTATCATGGTCACCCATGATGTGACGGAAGCTATGGAAGTGGCAGATACAATTTTATGTGTGGATGGACATGCTTGTTACTATGGACCTTGTAAAGGCTTTATGGAAAGTCATCAAGGCTCTCGTTTAGCATGGCATTTAGGAGGTTAAGATGGATATTTTATCCTATACATTTATGCAACGTGCCTTTTTAGCGGGCCTCATCGTGGCTCTCATGTGCCCCCTAATTGGTATGTTCATTGTCATTAAACGGCAATCCATGCTCGGCGATGGATTAGGACATATTGCCTTTGCTGGTGTGACGGGGGCATCCTTACTGAAAGTATACCCTCCATTAGGTGCTGTTATATTGACCGTACTTTCCGCCATGGGTATAGAACTCGTGCGTCGCTACCAAAAACAATATGCAGATATGATTATGGCATTATTCTTTTATGCAGGCTTAGCGCTGGCTATCGTATTTTCTACAATGGTAAAAATGCCTAGCACTGGACTATTGAACTTTTTATTTGGCAGTATTCTAACGGTGACTATGACAGATATTTATGGTATCGGTGCGGTGGCTATCGTAGTGGGTATTATCATGAAATTTGTGTATCACTCCTTAATGCTTACCTCCTTTGACGAGGAAATTGCTCGCACTGTAGGTATCAATGTAAATCGTGTGAACATGATTTTTGCCATCTTAACAGCCCTTGTAGTTGTCATGGGGATGACCGTAGTAGGGATTCTATTGATCAGTGCGTTGATGATAGTTCCTGTTGCATCTGCTCATTTATGGAAACGGGGCTTCAAAGAAACTTGGGGTATTGCTACCGTCTATTCCGTAATATCCGTCATCGGCGGACTGTGCAGCGCCTTTTGGTTGGACTTTGCACCAGGGGGGACCATTGTGCTGACAGCTATTGGACTCTATGTCATTACGTTTTTGGTGAATTTGTTTAAGTGTAGGTAGCTCTGAAATATAAAATTAGTATGTAAAGTATCATCATCCTATATAAGTCAATGACCTCACCTAAATGCATACTTTCATCAAAATCTGTGGTATAATAAAGGCAATAGACATTTTTAGGAGGGAAACCATGACAGGAAATGAATTACGCCAAGCGTATTTGAATTTTTTTGAAAGTAAAGGACATTTAAAGCAAGAGAGTTATTCTCTTGTTCCAGATAACGACCCATCTTTATTATTAATCGGTGCTGGTATGGCACCGTTGAAACCATTTTTTACAGGTAAATTAGTACCACCTTGCACACGAATTACGACAAGCCAAAAGTCAATTCGTACAGGGGATATTGAAAACGTAGGACGTACAGCACGTCACCATACATTCTTTGAAATGTTGGGAAACTTCTCTTTTGGTGATTATTTCAAAAAAGAAGCCATCCATTGGGCATGGGAATTCTTAACAGAAGTCATCAAATTAGATAAAGAAAAATTGTACGTTACTGTATATCCGGATGATCAAGAAGCCTATGACACTTGGCATAATGAAATTGGCTTACCAGAAGACCATATCAGCCGTTTGGAAGATAATTTCTGGGAAATTGGCGAAGGTCCATGTGGTCCAGATAGCGAGATTTTCTTCGACTTAGGACCAGAGCGTGGCTGCAATGATCCAAACTGTGCACCAGGTTGTGATTGTGACCGTTTTCTTGAAATTTGGAACCTTGTATTCACGCAATTCAACCGTACTGCAGAAGGTACTTACGAGCCATTGGCTAAGAAAAATATCGATACCGGCGCTGGTTTAGAGCGTTTGGCATCTGTATTACAAAATAAAGAAAGTAACTTTGAAACAGATTTGATTTTTCCAATCATTGAGGCCACAGCGAAAAAAGCAGGTGTTACGTATCATACAGATGCGAATACAGATGTTTCTTTGAAGGTTATCGCCGACCATATTCGTGCTATTGTGGCATTGATTGCAGATGGTGTGTTGCCATCTAATGAAGGCCGTGGCTATGTGCTTCGCCGTATTTTGCGCCGTGCTGTTCGTCATGGTCGTCTATTAGGTATTCAAGGACCATTTTTGGTACCATTAGTAGATATCGTTGTAGATATCTTGGGCGGAGCTATCACGAATATCGTGGAGAAACAAGACTTCGTAAAACGAGTAGTGGCAAACGAAGAAGAACGTTTTAACCAAACATTGGCATCTGGCCTAGACATGTTGAGCCAATTATTGGATACATTGAAAGCTGAGGGCGCTACGACAGTACCAGGTCAAGACGTATTCAAATTGTATGACACCTACGGATTCCCTTGGGAATTGACAGAAGAAATCGCTTCTGAAGCTGGTTTCACTATCGACCAAGCTGGTTTTGAAAGCGCCATGAATGAACAACGTACTCGTGCTCGTGAAGCTCGTGAAGACGTAGACGCAAAAGTAGCTACTCCAGATATTACCCATTTATCTGGCGAACATATTTCTGACGATGAAAGTGCCACAGCATCCACAGTCTTGTTAATCGGTGAAGGGGCAAAAGCCATCGACCGTGCTGAAGATGGACAGGATGTTACGATCATCGTAAAAACGACTCCATTCCACGCAGAAGGAGGCGGGCAATTAGGTGACACTGGTTTCATCGCAGGCCCATTGGGTAAAGTAGAAGTGCATACAGCGAAAAAATTACCAGAAGGTACTACCTACCATGTAGGGACTGTGGTAGAAGGTAGCATTTCGCTAAACGACGAAGTGACATTCGAAGTCGATGTAGAACGCCGTCAGCATATGGCACGTAACCATACAGCAACACACTTATTGCATGCTGCATTGCGTTCCGTATTGGGTACGCATGTTAACCAAGCAGGTTCCTTAGTAACGCCTGATTACTTGCGTTTTGACTTTACACACTTCTCCCCAGTGACAGCAGAAGAATTACAAATCATTACGAACATGGTAAATGAACAAATTCTTCGTGCTTCCACATTGGAAGTAGAAACTATGTCCATTGATGCGGCGAAAGCAAAAGGCGCTATGGCGTTGTTCGGTGAAAAATATGGTTCCGAAGTACGAGTTGTATCTGTGCCAGAATTCTCCATCGAATTGTGTGGCGGTTCTCACGTAGAAAATACTGGTTTCATCGGTCAATTCCGTATCACTTCCGAAGGTGGTATTGGTTCTGGCGTACGCCGTATCGAAGCGGTGACAGGTAAAGCAGCGCTTGTGTTAGCACAACAAGAAGAACAAACGTTAAAAGCAGTAGCTTCTCTTGTGAAAGGAAAACCACAAGAAGTAGTAGGTAAAATACAACAAGTATTAGACCATGCAAAAGCTGTAGAACGTGAGCTAGATCAAGTGAAAAAAGAATTGAACAGCGGTAACCTTGATAGTGTCTTAGCTGGTCAATTTACAGTAGGCGATGTAACAGCAGTAGTAGCCTCCGTACCAGTATCTGATATGGGCGAATTGCGTGACATGGCGGATATGGTTCGCGATAAAATTGGCTCTGGCGTAGTATTATTAGGTGCAGCTGGTGGCGATAAAGTGAATTTCGTTTGCATGGCTACAAAAGACGTAGTTGGCAAAGGTATCCACTGCGGTAACATCGTAAAAGCAGCAGCTCAAGCGGCTGGTGGTAATGGTGGTGGCCGTCCAGATATGGCACAAGCTGGTGGTAAAGATCCGGCAGCGATGGACCAAGCCTTAGCAGCAGGTAAAGAGGCAATCCAATCCATGGTTGGATAAGTTTAATCATAGATGAGATTTTCACTAGAAAACTCATGATAAGGAGGGATTATATGAATCTTTCAGATAAAACAATGGTGATTAAACCGGTACAAACAACACCGTTGACACCAGAAGAAGTATTCCAACATGTGTTCCAAGCCTTGGCGGAAAAAGGGTATAACCCAATTAGTCAAATCACAGGATATCTCATTTCTGGAGATCCAACGTATATTACAAGTTATAATAATGCTCGTAGTGATATTCGTAGTATCGAACGAGATGAGCTTATTGAAGAACTTGTGAAAGAATATGTGAAAGCGAAACAATTATAATGCGAATTATGGCACTAGATGTGGGAAGTCGGACCATAGGCGTAGCATGCAGTGATGCGCTGTATATTACAGCGCAAGGTATCGAAACTATTCGTCGCACATCCCATGAAAAAGACTTTCAGCGCATTGCGGAGTTAATCCGTGAATACGAGGTAGACACTATTGTGGTAGGCATGCCCAAAAATATGAATGGCACCAAAGGAGACCGGGCTGAAAAAACGGAAGCCTTTGTGGAAAAGATGCAAGAAGTCATCTCCACACCAGTTGTATTTTGGGATGAACGTCTATCTACAGTGATGGCAGAAAAATCTTTAATTGCCGCTGATGTAAGTCGTAAAAAACGGAAAGAAGTCATTGATAAAATGGCAGCAGTTGTCATTTTACAAGGCTATTTAGATAGTCGTTCATAAGGAGGTTACCATGATCGAACAAGGTTATGAAGGTGAAGTATCTGTGATTGTCATTGAAGACGAAAATGGAGAAGAAATGTATTATGAAGAAGAAATGCTAATTCAACATGATGGAAAAGCATTTGCGATTTTAGTATCTCTTCCTCCAGAAGAAGACACTGAACATGATGAACCAGAAGTGATTATTGCGCGCATTGATGAAGAAGAAGGAGAACAAGTTTATGTAGCTCCTACTGATGAAGAATTCGATGCAGTCATTAAATTATACGAAGAAATGGACTAATCGTTAGTCAAGGCTGTAACAGACTGTCGAAAGACAGTATGGTTACAGCCTTTTCTGTATAAGAGAAGATGGATTACATACATGCTAGGTAAAAAAGTATTGTACCTAAAGGCGTTACGATATATGGTCTAGGTGAGTGTATCGATGATAGATTGACCTATACTATATAGAAAAATTGCTATATATACTGCTAAAATGGTATAATATAGTATTCGTTGAAAAAGGAGTGTGCTATGAAACAATATGCAAACTATATCTATAGATGTGTAGCAATTCTAATCGTAATTTTGCTTGGAATCTTAGCAGGTATATATTATATTCCTTGGACTGGTGGTTCAAAGGAAGATGTAGAAACAGTTGTTATCAGTGAAAATCAAACTGGTGCACAGATTGGGGATATACTCTATGAAAGAGGACTGATCACGTCACCTGCTGTGTTCCGTGGTGCTCTACGCTTAACGGGAACCATGGATAAGTTACAACATGGATATTATCAAATTCCACACCATTCTAGTTTAAGTGAGATCATTGGCTTGCTCCAACAAGGTAGATTACAAACGGTGAAATTGACCATTCCAGAAGGATTTACCATTGGTGAAATTGGCAAACGCATTGAAGAACAAGGCATCGATACGCAGTATGCATTCATGGAAAAAGGAAAGACCTATACACCTTATGAGTATATGGTGGGAACGAAGCCTGTTACCTATCGGGTGGAAGGATTTCTATTCCCTAGCACCTATGAAATTCCTGTAGGTAGCAAAGCAGAAGATGTGATGGCCATCATGGCGGACGAAATGAATCGCCAATTAACACCAAAAATGCGCCAAGATATTGAAGCACAAGGAATGACCATATTTGAATTTATTACCTTAGCATCCTTGGTGGAAAAAGAAGCGAAGTTTGATGAAGATAGACCTATCATTGCCGCAGTTTTTCGTCAACGCTTAAAAACTGGTATGCCCTTAGAATCATGTGCTAGTATTCAATATATTTTGGGGTATCCTAAGCCTTTGATTAGTATTGAGGATACAAAATTGGAAAGTCCGTACAATACATATCTTCATAAAGGATTACCACCAGGACCTATTGCAAACCCAGGCACCAAATCTATGGAGGCAGTTTTGTATGCGCCACCAACGGAGTATTTATTCTTTGTGGCTGACAAAGAAGGACATCATCATTTTACAAAAACTTATGATGAACATTTGAAAATAGTGGATCAAATTTATGAAAATTAAAGATATTTTAAATGAACAACGTATTTATGCGCTTTTGCATGATGTGCCAATTTTACGAGAGTCAGAAGTAGAACTCTTTGAAGACTTAATCAGTTTATATAAACCAAAGCGAGTTTTAGAAGTGGGCACTGCTATTGGGTACTCTTCGCTGCTACTGGCAAAGCATATGGACAAAGAGGGACAGCTCATCACTATGGAATTAGATGATGTACGCCATGGGATGGCTAGCCATTTCATTTCGCAATCAGACTATGCAGAGAAAATCACTCTATTAAAAGGAGATGCTACAGAATTGCTCGAAGGCCTAGAAGGTCCCTTTGATTTAGTGTTTTTAGATGGTCCTAAAGGTCAGTACTTAAAACAGTTGGAACTCATTGAACCCCAATTAGTAGAAGGGGCTGTGGTATTAGCGGATAATGTCTTATTCCGTGGTTATGTGCGGGGAGAGAAAGAACCACCTCGTCGCTTTAAAACAATTGTGAAACGCTTGCAAGCGTATTTAAACTATGTAGAACAAAAAGAATATTACAATACTACTATCTACCCTATGGGAGATGGTATGAGTGTAAGTATATGGAAAGGAAACATTCATGACTAAACGACATATGGAATTACTAGCTCCTGCTGGTAATATGGATAAATTAAAAATGGCTATCCGCTATGGTGCAGATGCCGTATATTGTGCAGGCCGTGCCTTTGGCTTACGCGCAGCTAGCTCTAACTTTGACAATGACCAATTGAAAGAGGCTGTAGAATTTGTACACAGCCATGGCAAAAAAATCTATGTCACTTGTAACATTATTCCGCATAATGAGGACTTAACAGGCCTTGAAGAGTATTTACAATTTTTGGAAAGTATCAAGGTTGATGCAATTATCGTAGCGGACTTGGGTATTTTCTTGTTGGCAAAGCGTGTGGCTACAGGCTTAGAATTGCATGTGAGTACACAAGCAAATACCACGAACTATTTGACTACAGAGTTCTGGAAAGAACAAGGGGCTGCTCGTGTAGTAGTAGCTCGTGAAGTGAGCATTGAAGATATCAAAACCATGCGTGAGAAAGCAGATGTAGAAATTGAAGCCTTCGTACATGGAGCTATGTGTATTTCCTACTCTGGTCGTTGTTTGTTGAGTAATTACATGACAAATCGTGATGCCAATCGTGGGGCTTGCACGCAGGCATGCCGTTGGAAATATAATTTAGTAGAAGAAAACCGCCCTGGTGAATACTATCCAATCGAAGAAGATGAACATGGCACGTATATCTTTAACTCTAAAGATTTATGTCTATTAAAATATATCCCTGAGCTCTATAAAGCGGGTGTAGATAGTTTAAAAATTGAAGGTCGTATGAAATCTGTGCACTATGCGGCTACTGTATCCAAAGTATACCGTGAAGCCATCGATAAATTCCTGGAAGAAGGAGATGACTGGTATGTACGTGATGAATGGTATGCAGAATTAGAAAAAATTTCTCACCGTCCATACACAGAGGCCTTTGCCATGGAAAAACCAGGGGAAGAAGCGCAAAACTATGGTAAATCTTCCAATACGCAAACCCATGATTTCATTGGATTAGTAGAAGGGTACAATGCAGAAGAAGGCTATGCCTACATGGAACAACGTAACAACTTTAAAGTAGGGGAAGAAGTAGAGTTTTGCCAACCTCATGGACCATTGGTGAAACATGTGATTACACGTATCACTGATGAAGATGGCAATGACATTGATGTGGCAAAACATGCACAAATGAAATTGCGTTTGTACATTGATACGCCATTGGAGGAATACTCCATGATGCGTCGTGAAACGAAACAAAAATAATTCCTTACGACATAGGGGAGGACCAAGATGCAAGAACAAGAGATTGTGTATGATCCAGAGTATGTGTACTTTCAAATTGAACGGACATATACAAATTATGTGAATCGGATTTTAGAAGGCTATGAATACGTAGGGGTCATGACAACGGTGAATGCGGAGGGATTGTGTATGGTTCGTACTACAGAATCAACACGTGAATTGGCAAAAGAAATTTTACAATCCCTACCGATTTCTGTGATTCTCTTGGAGTGAGTGAATTGTAACAGAGAGACACCACATGAGTTGTACTGGTAGTAAGTATTGGTGATTGAAAGTGGAGATCTAAGAGATATGACAGCAGACAATAAGAAACGGATGCAATATGAACTATATATTCCAGCTCAATTTGATGAATCTTGTCGAGGTTCTTTAGAAATATTGATAGAACATAAGTTGGCCGATGTAGGAGAGGTTCATGAGGGGGAATCGGTATATAAAGAGAATGGTGAGATTGACCATTGTGTAGTTCGGTTTTCTATGGATGAAGGTTCTGAGTTAGTAGAGGAAATGCTTATCTCCTTGGATGAATTAGGGATTCCTTATGGTGCCAAGTTGTATCAAAATGGAAAGGTCATTGTAGAATTGGGCAATTTGCATCATGTACATGTGATGCTGGATGCTTCCTTAGGAGATACAAAAAAATTCAAACGATTGGATGCTAAAATTACAGCGGCATTGGAAGAAAATAGTATTGTAAGTACAACATGTATCGATATTCCTAAGGGAATGGCAAGATTTGTGTATTATGTAGCAGATAAAGAGTTAGCGGTGGAAGTGATCAAAACCTATCTTCGTAGGAGTGACTTAGGGGTAGGTGCAACCATTGATGTCATCGATTCAGGGTTGACCATTCATGAACGGTATATGTCAGATATATCTCGCGTGTATCGTGGGTTAGTTCCCGATGTATGGAACGTCATTCAAGGTGAATGGAAAGGGATATCACCGCAAGAATGGATGCACCTATTAAAGCGATATCCTAAGACACCAGAAGGGCTTAGTTTCTTGCTGAATGTGGAAAATGGAACATACCAAAAAGAATATACTTCTTTGCATGTAACATTTCCATTATTTATCCATGATAATAAACAATTTTATTTATTGTCAGCTCGTCAAATGTTAACATTTGATCGGGAGGGATTGAGTACAAGAAAACTAGATATTCAGGGTCCTACGGATAGACCATCACAAGTGCGTGCTACCCCTGCTAGCTGGGATTTATGCTTGTTTGCGGCGACTGGTGAAGGGGAAAGTGCATCCAGGTTATACCTTGACTTTAACCCAACCAAATCTGGTACAGTAGGACAAGTATTATACTTTGACGGTGAAACGAAAACCTTGACATTGCTAGGGCCATCTTTTAGTAATGTATTGTTATTGCTAATGAAAGAAGCTTCTCATGGATCTGGAGATTATCTGATTCAATCTATTATGGAAAAAACTATGAGTTTGGATGTAGATACCATGGATGTACAAAGTGCGGAAAATCAACTCTTGTTTGAAGCTATGCGGAATTTATCTGAAAGAATCTTAGACAGTATAGGCGATATGGGACCTATGATAGGTAAACGTGGTTTCATGGGGATGGTCTTGCTGGAAGATACAGCATTTGATGTGAATCGATTTAAGAAGGACTTGCTAGCAAGATGGGATATTGATTCGATTACCAGTCCAGAAGGGATGAAAGTTCGAGCTGCTATTGCGACAGTGGATGTGGATTCAGTAGAAGAAGATGACATGGAAGAAGCTCATTTCTTAGTGATTGATGGCTATAAAGTAGTAGTTGCCCCATTCTCCTTTCCTATGCCACTACAGGCGGTAGAACAAGGTGGCATGAGAAATTACCTTTGGGAATCTGCTGTAGAGGTAGGAAGACGACATACGTACCATGTGGCGATCAGTATTGTAGAAGGTCCTGGTAATCCTTTGGAAGAAGGCATGTTGCTAGCCAAGCTACTTTCAGTGGCTACAGAGCAAGAGGGAGCTAGTGCGGTGTACACGAATGGCGTGCTATATGAAGCTGACAAATTCCATGAAGAAACGGAAAACTTACGAGATGATATGTTGCCTATGGCGAATATGATATGGGTAGATATGGATTTTGAAGAGGATGGCACCATCTCCTTATCTACGAGTGGTATGGAACTGTTCAACCAATTAAATGTGGAGTTCCTTCATTGTCCATGGGATCCAGAGAAAGCTTGGAACTATATCCTAAGTGTAGCGGATTATATCTTGACATCTGATAAGCAGGTAAAAGATGGAGACTCTGTTGGTAGAACAAATGAGGAGCAACTAACCGTACATATCAAGGACTCTGTCCATGCAGATGGAAAACAAAGCATACAAATTTTCTTTACTGAAAGTGAAGAAGAATAAATACAAGATGAAAGGGGCGTTGGAATACTAGCGCCTCTTTTCTCGTGGTTGTATATGGAATTATTGGTACTGTGAGTAGGGAGTACTGTGCTCCAGTTAGAAAAAAGTTAAATAAATTATAAAAAAACACTTGCATAGATGTAATGGATATGATATTATATATTTGTTGTTACAGTAAGTAACAAACGGTAGCGAAACAGTGTTTCCCAAGGACAGTTAAGGTGATTCGTTACTATGGATGGAAGATATCGGGGCATAGCGCAGTTTGGTAGCGCACCTGGCTTGGGACCAGGGGGTCGCAGGTTCGAATCCTGCTGCTCCGACCATTTTCTTATGTGCGGGTGTAGCTCAATGGTAGAGCCCCAGCCTTCCAAGCTGGTTGCGAGGGTTCGATTCCCTTCACCCGCTCCACTTATACATGTGATTGTATTCAATACGTTCCCATACAGAGACAATGTCGATGTGATGGGTTATTTTATTATGTATGGGTAAATTGGATGCGATTGTAATTACATATGGTTCAGTAGCTCAGTTGGATAGAGCAACGGCCTTCTAAGCCGTGGGTCGGGGGTTCGAATCCCTCCTGGATCACCACTAACAAAGGATTCTATGTTTTCTAGAATCCTTTTTATGTTGGAGGGATCGACGCACTAAGGTCTCTGCTTCACTGCGTTCCTAGAGACCTAAGTTGCTTACGTATCCCTCCTGGATCACCAAGTATTTAGGATTCTACTTGATGTAGGATCCTTTTTGTGTGGCAGGGATGCTATCGCTAAGTTCTCCGCGTCGCTATGCTCCTAGAGAACTAAGCTTACCGCTATTCCAAGGAATCGAGGCACTAAGGATTCTGCGTCGCTTTGCTCCTAGAATCCTAAGTTGCCATCGTATCCCTCCTGGATCACCAGTACTAAGGATTCTACTTGATGTAGGATCCTTTTTGTGTGGCAGGGATGCTATCGCTAAGACCTTCGCGTCGCCTATGGCTCCTATAGTTCTAAGCTTTCCGCTATTCCATGGAATCGAGGCACTAAGGATTCTGCGTCGCTTTGCTCCTAGAATCCTAAGTTGCCTTCGTATCCCTCCTGGATCACCAAGTAAATAAGCGGATAGTTCAGATTGAGCTATCCGCTTTTTTGTAAAATTTAGTAGATTTTTTTAGTAGTTTTGGAATTAAAGGTGATTGAATTATGAGGTGTAAATTTTTAAAGGTAGCACTTAGAAATGGACTTTTAGATCCTAATAATATTGACTCCATACCTAAAGGAATGCAGTTCTTTTCAATGCTAACGAAATATATTTATATAAATAG
>NZ_RQVH01000032.1:0-13912 GCF_003992185.1 Veillonella sp. CNR 79/14
ACAATCAATCCAATATCATTTTAAAAAGGAGAAAGGATATGAAAAAATTATCTATTTTACTAGCAGCTGTCATTTTAGCAGTTACCGCACTTATTACTGGCTGTGGTTCATCTAGTGTAGCTGATGAATTTGTTGGAACGTGGGCTAGTGATAATGGTTATACATATATTTCTGTAGAAAGAAAAGGAAATAAAACGTTTATTGTTAATAGATATTTTTATGATAAAAAAAATAAAACAGATTTATTTAAAAGTAATACAGGCGAATTAAAAGAAGAAGTTTTAGAAGTTGACTATGGATTTTACAAAATTAAAGAAAGTAAAATTGTAGAATCTGATGGTAATATTTACAATAAAGTCAAAGATAAAGCACTTTCTAAAGAAGAGTTACAAGAATTAGCAAAAAGCAAATAAGATACATAAAAAGGCTTCTAATCAGAAGCCTTTTTATTATATGTAAATTTCAGATGAGTTATATTTCGACTTGTTCTTATTTTTTCTACTTTTAATTCTGGAAAATTATGCATCCAAAGAAATGAAGCTGGAAATCAAAATTGGGCTCAAAACTCAATTCAAATTGGGCTCAAATTGGGCTCAAAATTGGGCTCAAATGCAAAAAAAGGATTCTCAACAACGGTGAGAATCCTTTAATATCAATGGTGCGCCTAGCAGGAATCGAACCTGCGCACCCGGTTCCGGAGACCGGTGCTCTATCCCCTGAGCTATAGGCGCGTGTATACCGTTAAAGTATACCATGAAATAATGGTCAGTACAATAGGGAACCTCATGGTGAAGGATTGAAACATATAGTGCTCTATCATACTTTGATATACAAACCGATGCCCAGTGTGATATAATATACTAATTCGCATAATACATAACAAGATTTTAAAGGAGGACCCTTTCATATATGCAAATTAAATTTGAAGATTTACAAATTAGCGAACCCATTTTACGAGCTTTAAACGACATGGGATTTGAAGAACCAACACCGATTCAACGTGAAGCCATTCCAGCGGCGAAGTCCGGTCAAGACATGATTGGTCAAGCACAAACTGGTACTGGTAAAACAGCTGCCTTCGGTATCCCAGCGTTAGAGCAAGTGGATCCAACAATCCAAGATCCACAAGTATTGATTCTTTCACCCACACGCGAATTAGCAATTCAAGTGGCGGAAGAGTTAAATAAAATGGCGCAACATACTAACATTCAAGCCTTACCAATCTATGGTGGACAAGATATTGGACGTCAATTCCGTATGTTGAAAAAACATCCACAAGTGATTGTAGCGACACCTGGTCGTTTAATGGATCACATGGAGAGAAAATCTATTTCTTTTGACCATGTAAAAGTTGTCATTTTGGATGAAGCGGATGAAATGTTAAACATGGGCTTCGTAGATGATATCAATAAAATTTTGACAGCTGTTCCAAAAGAGCGTCAAACATTATTGTTCTCTGCTACAATGCCAAAAGCAATCCAAGAGTTGGCAGAAACATACTTAACAGAGCCAACATTAATCCGTATGAAACCAACACAAGTAACAATGGATTTAATCGAACAATATTATATCGAAGTACAAGATCGTCAAAAATTTGATGTATTGTGCCGTTTACTAGATATCCAAGCGCCAGAATTGGCTATCGTGTTCGGTCGTACAAAACGTCGTGTAGACGAAGTAACAGAAGCATTGAAAAAACGTGGTTACATGGCAGAAGGTATTCATGGTGACTTGTCTCAACAAAAACGTGACTCTGTGATTCGTCAATTCCGTGAAGGTACTATCGATATCTTAGTAGCTACAGACGTAGCGGCTCGTGGTTTAGATATTAGTGGCGTTACGCATGTGTATAATTACGATTTGCCACAAGATCCTGAAAGCTATGTACACCGTGTCGGTCGTACAGGTCGTGCTGGTAAAGCGGGCGTGGCAATGACATTCGTTATTCCACGTGAAATTGAGCATTTACATGCCATTGAACGTTTGACAAAACGCAAGATTGCTCGTCGTAAAGCTCCATCTTTGGGAGAAGTATTAGAAGGACAACAAAAAATTGCCGTAGAGAAATTGATTGCTTTAGCAGATAATCGTGAAGAATTAGCAAGCTATCGTTCTAGTGCAGAAGAATTATTGAATGATATCGATTCTGTTACATTATTAGCAGCTGCTTTGAAATTGTTGACAAAAGAGCCAGATACAACTCCTGTTAGCATTACAGAAGAAGCGCCACTTCGCATACGTCGTCGCCGTGACAGTGGACGTCGAGATGGCCGTCGCCGTGATGATCGTCGTAGAGATGGTCGCCGTCGTGATGATCGTCGTGACGGAGATAGAAGACGTTCCTCTCGCGATCGTAGTCAACGTTCCAATAGTGGAGAGCGCCGTTCTCGTGATGGACAAAAACAACAAAAGCATCAAGGTAGCGGTTTCAAGCCGTATTTTAAAGAATAATTTCGTTAAGTAACGATATTTAAAATTAAACAATTCTGATTATTGTTTGGGAATGAACTTTCTGATATAATATAGATAGAGTAATAGTATTTTAATCTCACAGTTAAGCTTCCAAGTGGAAAGGATGTGCTTTATGGATATTGCACAAAAATTGCGAGAAGAAGGTTATAAAGTGACACCACAGCGTATTGCCATTTATAATGTTCTTTACGCAGAAAACAACCATCCCACTGCGGAAATGATCTACCAAAGTTTGCGGGAAGACCATCCAAGTATGAGCTTGGCGACTGTATATAAAACGATGGAGATTTTTGAACGCATTGGTTTAGTTCGCGTCTTAGACTTGGGCGATGATTGTAGCCGTTATGACTGGGATACAAGAAATCATCCGCATGTACGCTGTACAATGTGTAATCGTATTAATGATTTACATGATGTACAAGTAAACTGTCTAAGAGAAGAAGTGGCGCGCCACAGTGAATATGAAATTACAGGACTTCATGTGTCTTTTGAAGGCATTTGTCCAGAATGTTTGCATAAAAGCTCACATTAATTAGTCATGTAAAAGAAATAGAGGATAATTGCTTATATAAACAATTGTCCTCTATTTTTATGCCTGTAAAGAGATAGTCATAACATGATATACTTACAAGTAAGATAGTGAATCATCAAGAGAAGGAGTTATATATGAGTCAATTAACAATCGGATGTCATTTATCCATCAGCAAAGGCTATTTACATATGGGAAAGGAAGCATTATCCATTGGTGCCAATACATTTCAATATTTTACGAGAAATCCACGTGGCGGCAAGGCACGTGCCTTTGATGAAGCAGATATGAAAGCCTTAGATGTGTTCCTGAAAGAACATCAATTTGGCAAATTGCTAGGCCATGCACCGTATACATTGAATGCATGTGCAGCGGATCCAGGCTTGCGTGAGTTTGCGAAAAACTCTATGAGAGAAGATTTGGAGCGACTGGAATATTTACCAGGCCATTTATATAACTTTCACCCTGGTAGCCATGTGAAACAAGGCGTAGACCAAGGCATCGAATACATCGTAGATATGTTGAATGAAGTGATTTTTCCAGGTATGAAGACGACAGTTTTATTAGAAGCTATGGCGGGAAAAGGAACAGAAGTAGGTCGTAATTTTGAAGAACTAGCGCGCATCATTGACGGCGTGAAATATAAAGAATATATCGGAGTTTGTGTAGATACGTGCCATATCCACGAAGGTGGTTACGACATCATTGAAAATTTAGATGGCGTTTTGGAGGAGTTTGACCATTTTGTAGGCATAGACAGAATCCATGCGGTGCATTTGAACGATTCCAAAAATCCTAGGGGAGCCCATAAAGATCGGCATGAAAAAATTGGGGAAGGCCATATTGGCATTGAGGCCATTGCTAATTTCATTACCCATCCAAAATTACGTCATTTACCATTTTATCTAGAAACGCCAAATGAACTAGATGGATATGCGAAAGAAATTTCTATCTTACGGGAGATTTACGCAAACGAGGTGTAAGTATGCGCATACTACATACAGCAGACTGGCATTTAGGACGACTATTTTATAACGAACATTTAACAACGGACCAAGCCTATGTATTGGATCATCAATTTTTCCCTTTACTGAAAGAAGAACAGATTGATCTGGTGCTCCTCAGTGGGGACGTCTTTGATCGCTCAGTGCCACCTATTGAGGCCATTGAATTATGGGATTCCGTGCTCCATCGATTGGCTTTTAGCGAGAATATTCCTTTGGTGGCCATTTCAGGTAATCACGATAGTGGACCACGCTTAGCGATGGGTCACAGTGCTTGGGAAACTCATGGTATCCATTTGTTAGGCCATGCTCACCAAGGGATAAATCCCATCTCATTCCAAGATGGGCACGGTCAACTCGATGTATGGGCATTACCCTATGGAGAAGTGCGTGATATGCAAAGTGCTCTGAATCGGCAAGGTGTTGGAAATGAAAAGATAGAAATAACAGAGCATATCGAATCTGTTAAGGCATCTAAAAAACATAGAACGCAATGCGAATCGGCAGATTTATTTGCCTCTTTAAGTAATGAAGATATTGTAAATTTAGACAACTCTTCGTATAAAGGTAATGATGAGATTTCTGTTGTCGGTACTGCGGAATGTGCGTTAGGTGTTGATACAAATACATATAATTGGACTATCGCAGATGCCTATGAACATTGGTCATATTATGCGAAGCGTTGCTCTAAAGGGCACCGCAGTCTTTGTATGGCTCATGCTTTTGTGGCAGGTGGTGCTGAAAGTGAGTCGGAACGGCCTCTGTTAGTAGGAGGTTCTGGGCAAGTTCCAACAACGGTATTCAAAGATTTTACATATACTGCCTTAGGTCACTTGCATAGACCACAACGGATTGGGGTGGACCATATTCGCTACAGTGGATCTTTGTTGACCTATTCCTTTGACGAGGTAGGGTATAGTAAAAGTTTCACTATTGTTGATATAGACGGCAAAGGAGCTACAACAATCAGTGAGATTCCTATTGTAGGACGCCGCCAATTTGTGAGCCTGACGGGATATTTTGACGATTTGCTAGCAGATGAAAGTCTTCATACACGGCATCATAATGATTATGTGGAAGTACGATTGTTAGATACGGCACCTGTAGTGGACGGAATGCGCCGCTTGCGAAAGGTATTTCCATATTGTATGCGATTAGAATTAGTAGGTCGTATGGAAGTGGTGCGAGATACAACAGGTGCTAAACGATTCAAGGAATTAAATGAGAAAGATTTATTTGCCCAATTTGCTAAGGAAGCTCGTAATGAAGAACTTTCACAAGAAGAATTAGAGTATATGGAAGGTTTGTGGCATCGTGTATTAAGGGAGGAAGAAGCATGAGACCCTTACGATTAGAAATGACTGCCTTTGGCCCGTATCCTAAGAAAGTAATCCTTGATTTTGCCGTATTGGCAAATCAATCCATGTTTTTGATTACAGGTCCTACAGGGGCAGGAAAAACAAGTATATTGGATGCCATTGTATATGCCCTATATGGTCAAACCAGTGGTGGCCTTCGTGATGGATCTGATATGCGTAGCGATTATGCAGATGCTACTACACCTACATCAGTGGTGTTTGAGTTTCAAGTAGGTGATCATCGATATAGGATGGAGCGAACTCCAAAACAAGAATTACAGAAAAAACGAGGCACTGGTACAAGAACGGTATTAGCAACTGCTTCTATCAGTGAATGGATTGATGAAGAATGGAAATTACTCGCTACAAAAGCCCAAGAAATTCGTGACTATGTACAACAGATCATTGGATTTCGTGTAGATCAATTTTTGCAAGTTGTCCTATTACCGCAAGGTGATTTTAGAAAATTGTTAGTAGCCCCCACATCAGAACGGGAAGTATTGCTACATACGATTTTTAAAACCTCTGTGTATAAACGCATGCAAGATGTATTGAAGGAAGAATTGACTAAATTTACCGTAGGGATTCAAGATACATTGCAAAAGGTTGAGTTTTTATTGAGTACCTACACAGTAGATACGTTACAGGACTTAGTGGCATTGACGGAAGAAGAACGTGCTGTATTAGGGATTCGTGAAAAAGAACGTAAGGAGAAACAGGAGCAGTGCGATGTTTTGCAAACAGCCTATGCTAAGTACGAAACCTATGCCAACCTAGTATCGCGCAAAGATCAATACAGTCAAGCCTTGGTTACTCATCAAGAAGGAGAGTCGGCGCATCTTGCATTAGGGGAGGCTATTAGCCGTTGGGAACGGTTGCAAGAAGTTCGGAGGTCTATGAAAGACTATGAGAAATTGCAAGATATTTTCAGAACGGACAATGAAAAATTAGAAGCCTTGAAAACATCGTTGCAGTCCGTGGAAGGAAGTTTACAAACCTTAGAGTCTAAGTGGAAACAGCTAATAGCTCAAGAGGAAACGTATGCAAAGCAACAAGAGCAATACCACCAATTACAGGCCTTGCAACAAGAGGTGGAGCGGTATGGCGAACTTGTGATAAAAAGGACTGATATAGAGGCTTCGAAAGCACAGCAAGTGGAGCAACAACAGGCTCTACAACAGGAGATAACTACAAGTCAGGCAGAGCTGGAGTTGCATCGTAAAACATTAGAAGGTATAAAGACAGAGTTACAAAATTATGCTTCCTTAGGTGAGGAAAAATTATGTACCAGTGAACTGCGGAGTTGGTGGGATTCCTTAAAGGGGGTTGTTAACAAACTCCAAACTGCTTGGGATGCTAGAAATCTTCATATTCAACAGTTGGAGGAAGAACGACAGGTCTGTAAGACTCGTGAAGGTCTATATCATCATAATGAGCAGTTATTACGACAACACCAAGCATATGAAGTGAGTTTGCAAGTAGAAGATGATGCGCCGTGTCCTGTTTGTGGTTCCTTAGAACATCCACAACTAGCACAAGCCCCGTCAGAAGACATTGTTAGAGAAACGGTAGATAGATTCCGCAGAGAGTTCCAAGCTAGTCAAACACAGGTGGCAACGATAGAAACCAAGCTAAGCCACAGTGAAGAAGAAGTAGAACGATATAGTAAAGAATGGAATCGTTTATGTGAAAGCTATCCAAATGTAACAGAAGGTGTGCAAAGAAAAGCTATTATTCACTTGGGGAATATGTTGGAATCGGCTATACAAGTCAAGGACATAGATAGGGTAGCTGAACGCCTCCAATGGTGGAAGGCATCTGCAGATATAGAAACCATAGACCAAGCGTTTAAAACGATACAAAATGAGTTAGTTGTTGCTGAAACCACTAAAGTAGAATTGGAAGAAAGATTAGAAACATTACAGAAGGCAATACATGTAGAAGAAGCTAACTTTCATACAAAACAACTGGAATTGACTACTTTAGCTGGTCAGATAGAGACGATTAAACAAGATGTTCACCACATGACAACAGAAATGCATCGTATTGAAAAGAGTATAGCTCCTTTTACGGTGGAAACGTATACGGCTGAGGTGAAAGATCTCGCAGATTCTCTGAAACGGTATGAAGCGGACCGTAAAGAGGTAGAAGCCGCGCGTCAAGCTAGCCAAGAACAAAAGGTGGCGCTCATCACAGAAATAGGGACTATTAAAGAACAACAGGATCGCATGGCGCAGGATATAGAATTCTTGGACAAGGAAATCGAGCAAGTGTTAGCAGCGGAATCTCTTACCATTGATGCATTTAAACAGGAATCTCATGCATTTGATAAATTGACAGCATGGAAAGAAACCTTTAGTGTCTATAGCAACGAAACATTGCGACTAAGCTCTCTGTTAGAAGAAGTGCGAAGTGATTTAGCCAACTATACTACAGTGCCAGAGGAAATAGCCAAGGGTGCTGTGGAAACAATAGAACAGGAATTAAAAGAATTGGGGGAAACTATTGGTACCCTGAAATCTCAAGTTCTAGCTAAAGAAAAGACAATACAAGAAATTACTGGGTTGGAAGATTCCACTAAAGTATTGTCAGATCGTCGAGCCTTTATCTTCGGCTTAGCTGATTTAGCCAATGGCGGTGATTCAGGTATAAAAGGGGTCAGCTTTGAACGCTATGTACTAGGTGCTATCCTGGAAGAAGTGTTAAGTGCAGCGAACTTACGACTTCATGATATGAGTCGTGGTCGCTATCGATTGGAAAGATCGATAGAAGAAGGAGGTCGCGGCGCACGGGGGTTGGATATTGCTGTCTTTGATGCCTATACAGGGGCAAGCCGCCCTGCCAATACGTTGTCTGGAGGAGAAACCTTTTTAGCGTCCTTAGGTTTAGCTATGGGATTGGCGGATGTCATTCAATCTTATGCGGGAGGTATTCATTTGGATACCATGTTTATTGATGAAGGGTTTGGAACCTTGGATCCAGATACTTTAGATGTGGCAATGGAAACACTAGTAGCATTGCAATCCCTAGGACGATTGGTAGGCATCATATCTCATGTGCCAGAATTACAACAACAAATTGGTGCACACTTGGTGGTAACAAAAACCGATGAGGGAAGCAGAGCCTACTTTCAAGTGCAATGATTGTATTCCCGTAGTACCTATGTTAGAATAATACTGTTATTTACTAGGAATTAAGGAGGAAGTATGAAATTTAGCTTTGCTCATAATAATATTAATGTGAAAGAGTTGGACAAAAGTTTAGCCTTTTATAAAGAAGCTTTGGGGTTAGAAGAAGTCGGTCATATCGATGGGGAAGATGGATCCTTTAAAATTGTCTATTTAGGAGACGGTACCAATCCACATCGATTAGAATTGACATGGCTACGTGATTGGGATCGTCCATATAATTTAGGAGATAATGAATTCCACTTGGCATTCTATGTAGATGATTATGCAGGAGCGTTAGCAAAACATAAGGCTATGAACTGCGTTGTCTATGAGAATGAAGCGATGGGCATTTATTTTATTGCTGATCCAGATGGATATTGGACTGAAATTATCCCAGCAGGAGCCTATTAATATGGAACATATGTTAACGCGCTTACAATGGTTGGTAGGAGAAGAAAAAATTAAAACCCTACAAGGTAAAAAAGTCCTTCTTTTTGGATGCGGTGGAGTAGGCTCCTTTGCCCTAGAAGCATTGGTTCGTTCTGGCGTAGGGCATATAATTATTGTCGATGGTGACCAAGTGACGGTGAGCAATATTAATCGTCAGCTTATTGCTTTGCCTAGCACGGTAGGTCAACGTAAAGTAGAGGCCGCAAAAGAGAGAGCCTTAGCAATCAATCCTGATCTACATATTGAGGCTTATGATATGGTATATACCGGTGAAAGTCATCCTACTTTCATTGCCGATATTAATCCGGATTTTGTCATTGATGCCATTGATATGGTAAGTGCTAAACTATCTATCATCGAAACGTGTTATAATAGAAATATACCTTGTATATCTTCTATGGGAACAGGCAATAAAATGTGGCCTGATCAATTGAAGATTACAGATATTAGTAAGACCCATACATGCCCATTGGCGAAAGTTATGCGTAAAGAATTGCGTCGTCGTGGCATTAAAAAGCAAACTGTATTATTCTCTACAGAACAACCGATGACACCGAATCGAGATGACGATTCAAGAAGTCCAGGTTCCTGTGGATTTGTTCCTTCTGTAGCAGGATTGCATTTAGCGGGTCATGTAATTAGAACTTTTTTGGAGGTACAGTAATGAAAAAAGCAATTATTCATATGGAATACGGTGACATTGTTATCGAATTATTTGAAAATGAAGCTCCTGGTACAGTAGCTAACTTTGAAAAATTAATCAAAGAAGGTTTTTATGATACTTTGAAATTCCATCGTGTTATCCCTGGTTTTGTGGCTCAAGGTGGTTGCCCAATGGGTACTGGCGTAGGTGGCCCTGGTTACACAATTCCATGCGAAACTAAAGATAACCCACATAAACATGTTCGTGGTGCTTTATCCATGGCACATCGTGGACCTAACACAGGGGGTAGCCAATTCTTTATCGTGTATGAACCACAACCTCATTTAGATGGCGTTCATACTGTATTCGGTCAAGTCATCGAAGGCATGGATGTAGTAGATAAAATTCAACAAGGTGACCGCATGCAAACTGTTGAGGTAGTAGAAGACTAATGGCAGGAATCAAACGCTATCGTATTGAACATCCTGAATGGTTACAAGTGAAAAAGGATGGGAACTTTTCCTATGGGTATGACCAAGAATGGTACGAAGATGCTTGGAAACGGTTAGCAGGTTGTGGCCCTACAACGGCGGCACAAGTGATTTCCTATGTCCTCTTTCGCGATGGTCATTTACCACTAGAAACTGTAGCAGACGGAGACCAAGCTTTGGTACGCATGAATCAAGTGTGGGAATACGTGCGCCCTCGCTATGGTGGGGGGCTCTATAAAAGTACTTGGTGGGAACAAGGTGTCAACCAATATATGGCAGATAACAACTTGTCTTATAATGTGAAACGATTGCCGATTTTCCCTCTGAAAGGAAGCGTTTATACGGTGGAAGAAGTAACGGCTTTCATACAACGTGGACTGGAACAAAATTGTCCTGTTGCTTTTTTAAATCGTCATCGTGGACAGGAAGAAGGCCTATCTACATGGCATTGGGTTCCTATCGTATCTATGCAAGTTAATCATGATGACACACGATGTGTTGTCTATGATGAAGGTATGGAACGAACTTTTTCACTACGCCGTTGGTTACGAGATAATTTACTGGGTGGAGCTTTTTTATACATCCAGTCACAATGTGAGGAGTAAGAAATGACACAATGGATTAAAGAATTACAGTCCCCTCATCTTGCATTATGCGCAGAAGTGGATGAAATTTTATATTCTGGAAAATCCGACTTTCAAACCATAGAAGTCGCTCATAGTTTAGAATATGGTAATATGCTTGTGTTGGATGGTGTGTTTCAAACATCAGAACGAGAAGAATTTGTGTATCATGAAATGATGAGCCACATTCCGTTATTCTTGCACCCAAACCCTAAGCATGTATTGATCATCGGTGGCGGTGATGGCGGTGTAGCTAGAGAATGTGTACGTCATAGCTGTGTAGAAACAGTGACAATGGTAGAAATTGATGGTAAAGTAGTGGAATTGGCAAAACAATATTTGCCATCTATTGCTGACGCTATGATTCGCCAAGATCCAAAATTGACGGTAACCATTGGTGATGGTATTGGTCATGTAGCGGAAAAAGAAAACTTCTATGATGTGATTATCGTAGATTGCTCTGACCCAATCGGACCTGGTGAAGGTTTATTTACAGAAGAATTCTACAAAAATACATATCGTGCCTTGAAGGAAGATGGTTTATTTGTACAACAAACAGAATCTCCAGTAATGCATCAACAACTAGTATCTGATGTATTCTACTATGTAAATAAACATTTCCCTGTGACTCGCCTATATACAGCATTCATTCCGTTATATCCAACAGGTATGCATTGCTTTACTATGGGATCTAAGAAACATGACCCATTAGAATGGGATCCAAATCGTGCCCAAGATTTTACAACTAAATACTATAACTATGGCATCCAAAAATCTGCATTCGTATTGCCAACATTTGTAAAACAATATTTACAAGCTCGAATTGCAGAATAAACTTTTTACCTAGGAGTGCTATAGTGAGTGACGAACTAGCACTTTCCTTGTGAAAGTGCTAGTTTTGCGTATGGGTTATACAACCGAACAGGGCAAGTTCATAAATAATAGGTAAACGCATGATATTTTTATCAGTAAGTAGATATATTAAAATACAGTATCTAAGTGCAGCTAGTTAAAAAACTTGTTGAAACTATGGAGCTAGAAAAATATTTGTGATACATGGTATTGAAATTCCTAGTAAATAGGTATACAATAAGAACAATATTGTATTTACTAATGAAATATATAATAGACTTCTATTCATGTGAATTAACAAAAGGGGAGACAATAATGAAACAATATGATTTACTCGTTATCGGCTTTGGTAAAGCTGGTAAAACATTAGCTGCCACATTTGGCAAAGAAGGAAAACAAGTCGCTTTAATTGAACAAGATCCAGCTATGTATGGTGGTACATGTATCAACATCGGATGTATCCCTACAAAAACGATGATTGTTGGTGCGGATAAAGGCAAAAGCTACGAAGCTGCAAAGGCAACTCGTGATACAGTAGTAGGAAAGTTAAATGCAAAGAACTTAAACATGTTAACATCCAATCCGAATGTAACCGTGTATACTGGTCATGGTAAATTTACTTCCAATAAAGAAGTAGAAGTAACAACAGCAGATGGCGTGGAAATATTGACAGCTGAAATTATCATCATCAATACAGGGGCTACTAATGTAGTACTTCCAATTTTAGGTCTATCTACATCTAAATTTGTATATAACAGTACTGAGTTGCAAGCGTTGCCTACATTGCCAAAACGATTAGGTATCATTGGCTGCGGTAACATTGGCATTGAATTCGCTAATTTATACGCACGTTTAGGTGCTGAAGTAACAGCTTTTGAAAGTGGGGACAGAATCTTAAAACGTGAAGATGCAGATGTAGCTGCGTTGGCACAACAATATTTAGAAGAAGATGGCGTTCGATTCCACTTTAACGCTGTCACCAAAGAAATTAAAAACGTAGGTGATACTGTAGTAGTAGTGACTGAGAGTGGAGAAGAGTTCGTTTTCGATGCGTTGTTACATGCTACAGGACGTAAAGCGAATACAGAAGGTCTTGGCTTAGAGAATACGGATATTCAAGTTCGTCCTAATGGCTCCATTGTAACAGACGATACATTAATGACGGCTGTTCCTAATGTATTTGCTGTAGGTGATGTGAACGGTGGACAACAATTTACCTATGTGTCTTTAGATGACTTCCGTATTGTAAATCGTGTGTTACATGGGGATGAAAGTTATAAGTTAGGGAATCGTGCACACGTGCCATATTCTACTTTCATTACACCTGCTTTATCCCATGTAGGTTTACATGAAGAAGAAGCGAAAGCACAATATCCAAGTGCTGTGACAGTGGCATTACCAGTAAATAATATGCCGCGTCATGCAGTAAACCAAGATCCACGCGGTGTATTTAAATTAACGGTTAACAAAGACACTGGTTTAATCCTAGGAGCTACCTTATTTGGTAAAAACTCTGAAGAGTTAATTAACATTATTAAAATGGCCATGGACAACGATATTAAGTATACATACTTACGTGACCAAATCTTTACACATCCTACAATGGCTGAAAACTTAAATGATTTAGCTAAATTAATTTAAGAAGAAAGATAGTACATACACAATAAGGTCAACTGATATGTGATGTAAACTATTAATAGAGATAATGATACCTTAAAAGAATATAGAGAATAGAGAAAGTTAGGAAACCCTTAACTTTCTCTATTTAGTTATAAAATGAAAAAAATGAAAAAAGGGGTTTACATGTAAAAAGTTTTTTGATATACTTTAAAAACATCAGCGATAGAGCAATAATTTTATTACTTTGTATCGAAGATGAGATATGATAGCAGTTAAAAAAGTTTTTTAAAAAGTGGTTGACACAAAAAAAATTAACTGATATACTAAATATCGTTCTAAGGCACGACAGTGCTAAACAGAATAAATATCCTGTGGTGGGTATGGTGAAGCGGTTAACACGGCGGATTGTGGCTCCGTTATGCATGGGTTCGATCCCCATTACTCACCCCACAACACAGGGGTGTAGCCAAGCGGTAAGGCATCGGACTTTGACTCCGACATGCGATGGTTCGATCCCATCCACCCCTGCCATTTTATGACCCACTAGCTCAGTTGGCAGAGCACCTGACTTTTAATCAGGGTGTCCCGCGTTCGAGTCGCGGGTGGGTCACCATTTACTACATGGCCCGTTGGTCAAGCGGTTAAGACACCGCCCTTTCACGGCGGTATCGGGGGTTCGATTCCCCCACGGGTCACCATA
>NZ_RQVH01000033.1:0-13250 GCF_003992185.1 Veillonella sp. CNR 79/14
TTACTTACGGTTTATATTTACATTAAAAAATACTGTCCAATAAAGATATATAAATATCTAAAACTTTCTTGTAATATATATAAAAAATTAAAAAGCAGATACTGTTTACACAGTATCTGCTAATCCTTGGTGCCGGAGGTGGGACTTGAACCCACACGGTGTTACCCGCTTGATTTTGAGTCAAGTGCGTCTGCCATTCCGCCACTCCGGCTCGTCAATGATATTAGTATACACAGGAGCAGAAAAATTGTCAATCTTTTTCTACCCCTCTATTATACTTAAAACGCAAATTATTCTTGCATTTATATTTCTTATAGTATCCCTCAAGATTTACCTTGTCCATAAGTCTCACAAGAATCTACAAAAGCTCTAGCCGCTGCCTCACTACCTGAAAAATTTATATGCAAATAAGAGGCTAAAATATTTTTATAGGAGTATCCCCCTTGATAGGCCTTAGGCTTACGCCCTCCTACTAACTCAAAGGCCCAAGGAAATGGACTTTGTGTAGGTGTCATAGTAGAAAAATGAAACTCATGTCCCTGTAAAGTATCTTTCACAGACCCTAAAATACTTGGCTCCAACATAGTAGCACTTACATAACCTACACGTTGTAAGCTTTGCTGCATTTCACAGGTAGCTGGTACAATCCCCACCATAGGATACGTATTTCCTTCGAAATCAGTCACTGCTTCTGTCATATACATGAGACCGCCGCATTCCGCATAGATTGGCATACCTTTTTCACTGGCCTTACGTATACTATCTTTCATAGATTCATTATTCCCTAATTGAGATAAAAACATCTCTGGAAAACCACCACCAAAAAAGATCCCATCTACATCTGGCAAGGATTCATCTTGTAAAGGACTAAAATAATGCAACTCCGCCCCTTCTGCTTCTAACGCTGCTAGGCTAGCTGGATAGTAGAAGGAGAATGCTTCATCCAAGGCGATGCCAATGCGCGCGCGTTTTTCTACAGCCTCTACTACCTCCTCAGTTTCCACAGACAAGTCCGCCGCACTTTGAGCTAACTCTACTAAGGCATCTAAATTCACCATGACTTTCACAGCTTCACGAATAGTAGCAATAGCCTCTGTGGGATCAACTTCTGTCACTGGTGTCAATCCTAAATGACGTTCTGGTGATTGCATGCGCTCATCACGACGAATGGCACCTAGTACAGGAACCCCTAATTTCTTCATCGCCGTCCGTATCATATGTTCATGATTATCCGATCCTAATCGGTTTAAGATAACACCACCAAATTGTACCTCTGGGTCATAATCACGAAAGCCTTTAGCAATGGCTGCCGCACTTTCTCCCATAGCCTTACAATCGATAACTAACACCACCGGAGCTTTTAAATCTTTGGCAACTTGCGCCGTGGAACTAACGCCTTCACGTCCCCCATCATAAAGACCCATTACACCTTCTATAATAGAAATATCAGCAGTCTCCGCTTGCCCCACAAAAAAGGGAATCAACTTATGTGGTGGCACAAGCCAGGTATCTAAATTATAGCATTCTCGTTGACTAGCAATTTTATGAAAGCCCGGATCAATATAATCCGGGCCTACTTTAAATGCCTGTACCGCTTTGCCCTGCTCTGTCAAAGCCGCCAATAGCCCTGCTACAATGGTTGTTT
This sequence comes from Veillonella sp. CNR 79/14, assembly GCF_003992185.1. Lineage (NCBI taxonomy): Bacteria > Bacillati > Bacillota > Negativicutes > Veillonellales > Veillonellaceae > Veillonella > Veillonella sp. CNR 79/14. Next base: position 1,646 of record NZ_RQVH01000033.1, read on the forward strand.
TTCCAACACCAGAGTTGGTGCCTGCTATAACAATTCTTGGTCGTTGTACAGTGTTCATAAAATACCTCTTAGCGATCTTTACGTTTCGCCAAAATTGTAGATAAATAGTTTAATTTTGTATCAGATGGCAAAGCATCTACATTACGATAGACTTCTTCCTCTGGTAATCCAACACGAGAAATCATCACAGCTTCTTCAGCCATATCATGTTTGCGAAGTGTTTCTTGCACTTCAGAGAAGTTTCGATACACTTTCATAATCACTGCATCATCAGCTACGGCAAGTACAGCATCAATTTTTTCTTTTGGTGCTGTAGCTGGAATAATCGCTAATACTTCTTCTTTTTCTACAATTGGATACCCCAAGTGGGATCCGATTGCACAGAATGCAGTAACACCTGGAATAGTTTCAATATCAAAACCAGCAGATTCTACTAAACGATATACATACATATATGTACTGTAGAACATTGGATCTCCCAATGTTAAGAATACAACTTTTTTACCTTCTTCTAGTAATCCAGTAATGATTCTACGTGCTTCTTCCCAGCCTTTAGATTGTTCATTATCATCCAATACCATTGGGAATACAACAGGTACGATTTCTGTATGTTCTTGAATATATGGTTCTGCAATATGTAAGGCTACAGAGCCATCTTTCTTTTCTGTTTTTGGTGTAATGATGACATCAGCTTCTCCCACAATGCGAGCAGCTTTTACAGTCATCAACTCAGAGTCCCCAGGACCTACACCAATACCATATAATTTACCTTTCATCAGGACACCTCTTTTATATATTAACATTGAACTAGTAAGGATCTCTCATTCCAAACTACTATAACCTTTTTAGTATATCATGACTCGCTATGAATGTACATGACACCACTAAGTATTCCTCTTATTAAGTCGCGCAACCATCAATATACATGATTTATAATTTTATAATCGTCTTTGGTATAAACCTTGCATAGCATCTGCTAAATGTTCTACATAGATGTCTTGAATTTCCGCATATTCACCAAGACCTTTTTCGTATTGTACCACTTCATATCCTGCTTTTGTTAATTCAGAAAGTAAACTATCTTCTTCCTCTCCGAATAAATCATTCAATGCATGGTCACCACAAACTAATAATAGAGGATGTAAATGTACTTTCTTAGGTTCGTGACCTTCTCGTTCCCATCGTTCTAAAATATCTTCAGGTGTTGGGAAATTTTCCAATGTAGCAATGGATGTATTTCGTAAACCGTCATGTTGTAATTTCAATTGTAGCACTGCATAGGATGCATTCCCTACATTAAATCCACCATGACCTACTAAGAGTAAATCTTCTGTTACAGGAACCTGTAAAGCCTTAATAAAGCGATCAATCAAGATTTGGTAATCGTCTGGTACTTCCTCCTCTTGTCCCATGAAATACAAAAGCGGTCTGCCAAATACAATTTCTTGTACAGAGCCTTGTCCTTTGAACACCATAATATTTTTACGAAGCTTATCGAACTCTGCACCACCTACTAAATGTGTAGGCTGCACAATGATGCGCTCATAGCCTTCTTCTACAATCGATTCCATTGCCTCAATTTCATTTTGGAATATAATATTTCTATCTTTCAAACGCTTAATGACAATACGTGATGCAAAGGCCAACCGTACTTCATGACTCGGATTTGCTTTACGAATGGCATCTACGACTGGGAAAATTTGATTTTCTCTTGCGCTGTCTACAGTAGAGCCAAAAGATGTAACTAATATAATCTCTTTCATATCTATACCTCATACTTAAATTAAGAACATACCTATCCTATAGTGTATAAGAAAAACAGAGTTCTGTAAAATAAATATAAGTCATTATAAAAGAGCTATACCCAGTTGTCTTCATAACAACTATGTATAGCTCGTTTATTATTTTACTTTACAGTAATCGCAATATCATCATTTTCTACTACTACATGAATTGTTTTACCTTCTCCTGCTTTACCTTCTAAGATAGCATCAGAAATTGGATCTTCTACTAACCGTTGGATAGCTCGTTTCAAAGGTCTTGCCCCCATAGCAAAGTCAGTTCCTTCTGCCACGATTTTATTCATAGCTTCATCAGATACTTCTAGTTCCATACCTTGTTCATGTAATCGTGTTGTCACAGATTGCAATAAAATACGCACAATACTTTGCAATTGTTCTGTTTCTAGAGCATGGAAGACAATCATTTCATCAATACGATTTAAAAACTCTGGGCGGAAATGAGATTTCACAGCTTGGAACACATCTTTTTTCATGGACTCTTTATCTTTTCCACTTTCTTCTTCTCCTTTAGCTGCTAAGAATCCCATAGCTGCCGCATCTTCTTTGAGATATTGCGCTCCTAAGTTACTTGTCATAATGATCACGGTATTTCTGAAATCGACTGTGCGACCTTGGTTATCCGTTAATCGTCCATCATCCAAGACTTGTAATAAGATATTAAAGAAGTCTGGATGCGCTTTTTCCACTTCATCAAAGAGAACCACACTATATGGGCGACGACGAACAGCCTCAGTTAATTGACCTCCTTCATCATATCCTACATAGCCTGGAGGCGCTCCCACTAAACGGCTCACCGCATGTTTTTCCATATACTCTGACATGTCGATACGAATCATAGCATTTTCATCGCCAAATAAATTGGATGCTAAGGATCTAGCTAATTCTGTTTTACCAACCCCAGTAGGACCTAAGAATAGGAAAGAACCAATTGGACGTTTTGGATCTTTTAATCCCGCTCTAGCACGGCGGACAGCTTTTGATACAGCTACTACAGCTTCATCTTGACCGATGACACGTTGATGTAATTCTTCTTCTAAACGTAGCAATCGTTCTGATTCTTCCTCTGCCACACGTGAAACAGGAATTCCACTCCACTCAGACACTACTGCAGCAATTTCAGATTCTGTAACCACTAACTTGGATTCGTTATCTTTTTTGCTATTTTCTTGTTTTGATGCAATGTCAGATTCTAACTCTTTTTCTTTATCACGAAGTGTAGCTGCTCGTTCAAAGTCTTGGGCTGTCACAGCTGCCTCTTTTTCTTTTTGTACTTGCACTAACTCATCTTCTAAGGCTTTCACATCTGGAGTTGCCGTAAACACAGCCATACGCACTTTCGATGCTGCTTCATCCATGACATCGATTGCTTTATCTGGCAAGAATCGATCTGCAATATAACGACTTGATAAATGTACAGCTGCTGCCAAGGCTTCATCTGTAATTTGTACCTTATGAAATGCTTCGTAGCGATCACGTAAGCCCTTCAAAATAGATAACGCATCTTCTTCGCTCGGCTCTCCCACTTGTACCGGTTGGAAACGGCGTTCTAAAGCAGCATCTTTTTCAATATGCTTTTTATATTCATCTAATGTAGTAGCTCCAATCACTTGGAAATTGCCACGTGCTAAGGCTGGCTTCAAGATATTCGCTGCATCCATAGCTCCTTCTGTAGCACCTGCTCCAATCAAAGTGTGAATTTCATCAATAAATACAATCATGTCATCATGATCCTGCACTTCATCCATCACTTTTTTCAAACGTTCTTCAAATTCTCCGCGATATTTAGCTCCTGCTAACATGGAACTCAAGCTGACAGAAATAATGCGCTTATCTCGTAATACATCCGGCACATCACCACTGACAATGCGTTGTGCTAACCCCTCTGCAATGGCTGTTTTACCTACCCCAGGTTCTCCGATAAGAACTGGATTATTTTTCGTGCGGCGGCTTAAAATCTGAATCACCCGTTGAATTTCTGTATCACGACCAATGACAGGATCAATTTTGCCTTGTTTTGCACTTTCATTAAGATCTATAGCATAGTCAGAAATTTCGCCTAAATCACTAGCTGTACCTTGTGTTGGATTAGAACTTGGTTCTTCTCCACCTACAATAGCATTTACTTTTTCTACTACATCTTCTGGACGAATTCCTTTTGCTGCCAATAATTGCATGGCTACCCCACCACCATCGTACAATAGGCCTAATAAAATATGCTCTGTACCGATGTAGTTATGTCCACGACTATTGGCGGCTTGTTGCGCTAAATCCAATACATGTTTCGTACGCGGTGTCATTTGTAATTGGCCTCCACTATGCGTACCTTTACCAACTGCACGAATCACTTCTTGTTCCAATGCCTTTCCTTCTACTCCTAAGGCTAGCAACGCACGTGCAGACACTGATTTTTCTTCTTCCACAAGGCCTAACAACAAATGCTCTGTTCCTACATAATTATGTTTATATTCAACTGCTTTTTCTTGGGCAATTGCTAACGCACGTTTTGCCCCTTCTGTATATCTTTCTATCATTTTCTTCCTCCTTTTGAACCTCGTAACAAGGTATCTTGTATTACTTGTGCCCTTTGACTATCACGTTCCTGCGAGCCCATCGACTCTTTCCCCACTAATTTGGCCAGGAAATTTGGTCTTGTAATAACTAGCATTTCGTGAAAGTTCATGGTCACATCTATTAATTTCATATCTATGCCTAACTGCACATCACTCAATAAGGCCAAGGCTTCTTCTCCTGAAATACGGCGTGCATGGGTCAAAATACCATAGGACCTCCACACCTTATCTTCTATGCCTTCTTTATCTGTAGTCCATAATTCAGACCGTGCTTTTTCTTCCTCTTTCACAACACCTTGTACAATCTGTGAAAGTTGGTCAATCGTTGCCTGTTCACTGATTCCCATCGTTTGCTGATTAGAGATTTGATATACATGGCCTAATCCCTCAGATCCTTCACCATAGAGACCTCGTACAGAATAGCCCATGCGGATAATACTACGAATAATACGCTGTAATTTGCCCGTCATTGATAACGCTGGAACATGAACCATCACAGATGCTCTCATCCCCGTTCCTACATTGGTAGGACAGGCAGTTAAGTATCCAAAGTCTTTTGAAAACGCATAATCGTATTTACTTTCTATCACATCATCAATAGCTACCGCTCGTTCATAGGCTTTTTCTAATTGTAATCCTAATTCCATGGACTGAATCCGCAAATGATCTTCTTCATTCACCATAATGGCAATACGAGAATCTTCAGAAATGATGACACTTCGTTCTTGACTCTGGGTCGCCAAATTAGGAGAAATTAAGTGTTTTTCTACTAGCACATCTCGTTCCATAGAGCTTAATGATGCCAAGTTAATTTTTGAAAAGCTTTTACCATAGGCTGTTTGTAAAGGGGCAACCATAGACCGCATATACCCATCCACCTTAGTTAAATCATTGAGATCTCCCCGATTTGTAAAGGATACTCCTTTAAAGTTTCTTGCTAGTCGAATGCGACTAGATAAAACAATGCGATGATCTAAGCCGGTTTCTTTCATCCAAGGCGACAACGCCTCATCTAAAATAGTGTGTAACATAGACCCTCCTTAATTTGATTCTTTAGACTGTTCTAACGACTTAATTTCATCACGAATTTGTGCAGCTCTTTCAAATTGCTCTTCCTTTACCGCCTGAATTAGCTCATTTCGTAATTGCTTAATAGTTTGCTCTACTTTCAAATCTGCCGCTCCTCGTTGAGGAATGCGACCTTCATAAGAAATAGATCCTTGAATACGCTTAATTAAGGGAACTAAGTGCGCTCGAAACGCTTCGTAGCATCTATCACAACCTAATCGACCTTGATGATTAAACGCCGATATAGTCATGCCACATTGTGGGCAAGTAATCTGTTTGCTATTCCCCAATGCACTTTGAGGATACATAACATTGGCAAAAAATTGATTATTAAAAAAGCTATCATCAAACATAGAGGAAAACTTGGTTCCACCTCCCTGCTCTTTTTGATTCGCACATTGTTGGCAATAATGATGCTCCTCCTTTGCTCCATTCACAATAGATGTCATATGAATGTTTGCATTTTCTTTACCACAAGAATCACATTTCATAGTCTACACCTCCTCATTTATGATGTTCATAATGGCTTGATAAAAACGCTCCGCTGCTTCTTTTCTACGTTCCACTGGTACATCTTGTAAAATTCTAACAAATGCTTCATGCAACATCGCTGCTTCACGTTTTGTAATACGCGCTTCTTTCATATGTTGAAATAATACTTGGTCAATGCGACCAATTGTAATGGCAGGTTCATCTTCATTACGTTGTGGAGATTGTTCTAAAGGAATCAAGACTTGTTTTCTCACTGGTTCCATAACTCTAGTAATTGTGATAGATCCACCTAGTCCACGTCTAGACTGAACAAGGAACCCTCGATCATTAGAAAAACGTGTACTCAACACATAACTAATTTGTGATGGTGCACAATCCAAAGCCTCCGCTAGTTCGTTTCTCCTAAGCGTAATACCTTCCTGCTCCTCTAACAATTTCGTCAATATAAATTGTTCAATTTTATCTGCTAAAATACTCATAGTATATCCTCATTTCTTTAATTCATGATGTACCATCATCACAACTAGACTTTTTTAAAGAATTAAGTTCCTTCTTATGATGAATGAGACACCCACTTTTTTGACTTTTTGTTCTTTTCTATGGTTAAAGTATATCTGACTTTTTGACCTTTGTCAAATACTTTTTTGACTTTTTGACTTTTTTTGTTTAAAAAAATTGTAGGACCCTATTCATATACGAATAACGCCCCACATCGATGGCACAATAAAAATAAGTAGCCCCTCTATTAGAAAGGCTACCTATTGTGTATTCCAGCAAACAACATCACTCTTACAAATATCATTATTTTGTTTAGTTATATGTGTTATATGTGTTGTGTGTTAGGTTTTGTATTATGTGTGTTTGTTATGTTTGTGTGTGTTTTATGTGTCATAGGTTTGATATGAAGTTCTCACTTCACTGTAAGAGCGAGTGTAGCAATTATTGACGGCTACCTAATTTGGAGTCCAAGAATAATTGTGCAGAACGGCTATCTTGTGCAAATGTGAATTGATCTACTAGGTCAGTTGCATTCGCTTCTTCTTCTACTTGTTCTTCTACGAACCAGTTCAAGAAAGATACTGTAGCATAATCTTTTTCTTCTAATGCTAATGCATACAAATTGTGGATTTTGCCAGTAATCATTTGTTCATGAGCTAATACAGCTTTTGCTACTTCTAAAGGATTAGTCAATGTAGATGCTGTGTTTTTTACATCACCTAGTGTTACTTTTTCGTTGTTGCTTTGTAAGTAATCAATGAATTTGAAAGCGTGAGTTACTTCTTCTTGGTATTGTGCACGTAACCATGCGGAGAAACCTTTGAAGTTAGCATCAGCCATAGCTAAGGAAAGAGCTAAATATGTGGATGCTGCATTAAATTCGAAAATTACTTGTTCGTTAAGAGCTTGTGCTACTTTTTGATTCATATTTTTATACCTCATATACTATTTATAAATTGACAATACACTGATGTGTTCCCACATCGTGTTTTCATTATAACAGATAAATCGAAATAAATCAATCTTCTTTTTCTATTTTTTTCGATTTTTTATCATTTATCCTGTATTTTGATAATAGTTGTGAGTTACACAGACTGAAATGCTCAATCATTCATGCATAGCTGACTAAAAGAGAGTATACTATTCATGCAAGAACTTTCATTTTATTATATATAGCATTATACACATTGGAGGTGAAATGTATGATGAAGCTAATCAGTCGTGCTTTTACTAGAGCTAAACAAAACTTAAGCTCTCATAAAGTAAAAGTCTATATCGTCTCTGGTTTTTTAGGTGCTGGGAAAACAACCTTTATTCAGCAACTAATACAAGAATTACCAGATCCAACAAGAGTTTTAATCTTAGAAAACGATTTTGGTCAAGTCAATTTAGATGGAGCTATCCTCCGGGAAAAAGGCTATACTGTTCGCGAGCTCACATCTGGATGCATTTGTTGTAGCTTAGCCGGCGATTTTCGTAGAGCTTTAGTAGATATTTTAGACACCCAAGATGTGGATTATATTATTATTGAACCATCAGGAGTCAGTCAACTATCTGATATTCTAGCTATTTGCAAAGATTCATCTATTGCAAAACGCATTGAGCTCACCGGTTGTGTGTCCATTGTGGATGCTATGCGGGCGCCTATGTATTATAAAAACTTTGGTGTCTTCTTTAAAGATCAAATTGCTTACTCTAGCCAAGTCTTTATTAGCCACCAAGAAGATGAAGATTTGCTACAAAACACCTTAGAAATTATTCGTCTCTTAAACCCAGCAGCTCCTATATATATATTGCCTTGGAATGAGATTACCCTTTCAAAATATATTTCAATGTATCCACGAGAACAAGCCGTGTCTGCCTTATCTCCTAACAAGAACATTGAAAACCATAAAGGTCATCATACAGCCCGGAATCATCCTGAGATTCCCCATCATGATCACATCGCTCATCATGCACAAGCCAAAGATGCTTTCTTGACATGTACCGTGGAGTGTACCTTACCCCGCACCATCGATGAGTGGCAACATCATTTGAAAGCTCTCATTGAAACGAATACAACCGGCCATATATTACGCTTAAAAGGTTGCATCCCTCTTTCTACAGGTGGACAAGCTTTGGTACAATACAATGGAACTGGTTTAGAGATTACTCCTACCACGTTACATGATTCATATTTAACCATCATTGGTCCATCTTTGAACAATGATGCGTTACAGTCTTTTATTAACGGAACAATATAGAACTTATGCAAACTATTCCCACCTATGTAGTGATGGGCTTTCTCGGTTCAGGAAAGACAAGTGCCATCACAGCTGGTATCGAAAGTCATAAAATTTCAAATGTTCTTCTCTTTCAATTTGAGCAGGGCTTACAAAGTCCTGCTCTTTCCAACGAAAGAGTGCATACTTTCTCCATCGACGATGATCCCAAGAACACTATCTCCACTTGTCAACAAATATTACAAGACCATCAGTATCGTGAACTTTGGATCGAATGGAATGGAATGGGATCCCTAGAACATTTTGAAACACTTTTTCTCCGCTCTCCCTTAGGAGATATGCTATCTATTAAACATGTCTATTATGTAACCCATCCTGAATGGGTGGAGTCACAATTACCGTATTTAGGGGAAATTCCCCTTTCACAAATTCGCTATAGCGATACAGTCATACTGGGCAACACTACGCAAGAAAAGGCTAAAGAGTATACTGAATTAGCTCCTAATAGTACTTGGATTGCCTGCCAAGATGTTAAGCAATGGCCTATCACTAAACCCATACAAATGTCTAAACCTGGATGGAAACAATATACAATCATTCCTATCCTGTTAGCCTTGGGATATATGTTTTATGAACAGCCTAATTGGGTAGCTATGACCACGGCCATCTTATTACAGATGATACCATTCTTGCTCTTAGGGACTGGTATTTCCGTCATCGTAGAACAATATGCCTCTCCCTATCGTATCGAAAAATATTTACATCGGTCTCCTATATTTGCCTATATACTAGCTATTATCATGGCTTGTACTATGCCACTCTGTGATTGCGCGGTAATCCCTATCTTACGCAGCCTAACACGGCAAGGTATGGAACCGAAAGTTAGCCTATTCTTTACGATGATTAGTCCTTTGCTAAATCCCATTGTACTACTCTCCACGTATTATGCGTTCCCAAAAGAACCTACGATACTCTGGGGACGACCTGTACTAGGAATTTTGCTAGCTTTTATTGTAAGCCAATATTGTGGCTCTCGTATCTACGGTCGTACTGATGCATTCCCTCCATGGAAACAATTAACTCTAGTAAAATCACTGTCAAAAGACATAGGATTTTTCGGAAGATTACAAGAAGAAACCTTACGCCTATTGCCCTTTATCATAATTGGGTCTATACTAAGTAGTGGGTTACAATTATTTTTACCTAAACAATGGTTGCAAGATATATCCTTATCTGGCTCCATTTTAGTCATCTTCGGCATGATGGCACTCGCCTTTTGCGTATCCATCTGCTCTACTGCAGATGCCATTATCGCCCGGTCTTTTATGAACGTCATTCCTTTACCAGGAATCTTGGCATTCTTACTGTTTGGACCTTTATTAGACATTAAAAACTACGTCTTATTACGAAATCTGTTCCCTAATTCCTTTGTGAAAGTATATAGTATTTCCATTATTCTGGGAACAACGATTATATGTATACTATTTTCGATCATAGGAGGTTATGCACTATGAAATACATTCCTACAATTAACATCCACGCAGCGGTAGAAGTCGTAGCCTCTGCTAGCTGCAGCCTGTCCTTGTTATATTTATTAACAACAGGCTCCATCTATCGCTTAATTGCCCCTAATTCCTATATCATCGCTTTACTATGGGCCTTGACATTATTACTATTATGGAGCACGATTAAAGCGAGCAAAAACATATTCCGTAAATCCTATGGCTCTTCTTATCGAAATGCTATCCTATACGGATTATGTACTTTACTATTAAGTCCATCCATCTTCCATGCCCAAGCCTTTGCATTACCAGCAGAAGAACCGGTAGATCAAGTTATTTCCATTACCAAAGAACCAGTTCCAACGAACGATTATAAAAACATTGGTGATGGTATCGATGATACGCATCGACACATTACATTAACATCTAGAAATTATTACGATACTATTTTAAAAGTATCTAATCACATTGAAAAGTATAAAGGATATACCGTATCTGCTACAGGCTATATTTCTTATCATGACAAAGCATTACAAGGTAACGATTTTGTATTAGCTCGTGATCTAATGATTTGTTGTGTAGCAGATATGTCACCATTCGGATTACCTACTGAGTACTCCTCTACTACGCCATTATTAGAGCATACTTGGTATACAATGGAAGGAACTATCGGCACTCGTAACTTCCACGGTGTAGAACAGCCTTACATCGTAAACAGCAAAATTACACAAGCCGATGCTATCGATGGATATATTTTCCCTAACTAATAAGTAATAGATGATTAAGATATGAGAAAACCACGTATGTCAGTATTATCACTGATATGCGTGGTTTTTATTAATATACTATTCATAACTGCTACTACCTATGTTAGAATAAATAATAAATATATTTCTATATATATAAATCGAAAGGAGTCTTCTAATGAAACGAATAACTATCGCTTTAATTTCTTCTTGCTTTGCTCTGTTCTTATTTTGCTTTATGCAAATACCTGTAAATGCGACCGATATTTGGGTAAGCTACGATCGATACGAAAACCTAGATACTTATATTATGGATGACACAATTTCTTATGGCAAATCCCAAAATGGTCCTTGGATATCTGTATCTGTAAAGCGTATACAAAATGGTAGAGTAAAAGAAGTACTAACATGGAACTTCATCAAGTATAAAACAGATATGTGGCGATATTACACCAATACAATGAGAGGTAATAGTTCCGTTGTTGACCCTAATAACAAGATTTTCCTATATACAATAAATAGCATTGGTTGGCCTTATTATATTGATGGATATTACATCTATTAATTCCATATTAAATATACCAACTCTAATATAGTATTATTTTCTACACCAATATACACACTTTATATTCGCAACTTCTATACAATCTATATGCATCTTCTAGATATAGATGTATAAGCAACTGATATGTGGAGGTACTATAC
>NZ_RQVH01000034.1:0-12318 GCF_003992185.1 Veillonella sp. CNR 79/14
TTTATTTTCTGTCACCTTATTGGGGATGTTATTATTATGTTAAGTTTAATTTTATATCCTTATTGTTGTTTTAGTTTCAGTCCCCTCAATGGGGAAGTAATTCTAAAGGGCTACGATTTAATCAAGAAAATTAAATAATGTAGTTTCAGTCCCCTCAATGGGGAAGTAATTCTAAAGCCGCCCCAATAACTTTCGCCGTTGCCAATTGGCACGTTTCAGTCCCCTCAATGGGGAAGTAATTCTAAAGGGTACCCCTTTGAATCATTATAACCATGCACCTCAAAATCCACCTTACGGCGCTGATTGCACTTTTGAAAAACAACAACCAACACTGATTTTCAAAAACTGGTCTCAGACCGCATGACCACTAGGTCGGTGCAGATTTTGATTTCCTTTAGAATTTTTTTGGAAAATAGCTTGCTAATTAAATTAGTTTATTTAATAGTTAGCTAAGCCTTTCATTAATTAGTACTATATCATACTCTTTTCTATCTTTCAAGCATTGTAAGATGTACTATGTTAATCCGATTAATTTATCATTTTATTTTCCTAGTATCGTGTATAATAGAACTGTAATTCAGAAAAGGAATAGATTTTCTGAACGGCATATGCATGATTAGGAAAGGAGGAACTATATGCCATCTCTATACATAACCGAACCATCAGCTAGACTACGTAAGGATGGGGGATACTTTGTCGTAGAAGTGGGAGAAGAGGTCGTACAAAAGTTGTCTATTGAAACCGTAGAGGATATTACTGTACTTCACTGTGTGAATGTTTCATCTCATGTATTGACGGAATGTATGATTCATTCTATTCCTGTGAGTTGGATATCTAACTATGGTTTATACTATGGGTCATTATGGGGCCTGAAAACGGTAGATATTGAAAAGCATATGCAACAGTTTCTTATGGCCAATGACTTTGAGTTTTCATTACAAGTATCTAAAGTGATGATTATGGCAAAGGCGAGAAATCAGCTGACTATATTACGAAGATATCATCGAAAGGACACTAAGCCAGAAGTAGCGGCGAAAATATCAGATATGGTAGCTTTATTGCCACGTATTAGTACGGCTCATTCTATTAATCAATTGCGAGGTTTTGAGGGTATTTTGAGTCGATATTATTTTGAAGCTCTAGGATCCATTGTGCCAGAGGGATTTGCTTTTACCACCCGTACTAAACGGCCACCAGAAGATCCCTTTAATGCCATGCTAGGATTAGGATACAGTATGTTGTTTAATGAAGTCTTAGCCTCGGTTATGCATGTGGGTTTACATCCCTTTGTAGGACATATGCATGCCATTCGTCGAGATCATGCAGCCTTAGTATCGGATCTGATGGAGGAGTGGCGGGCACCTATTGTCGATGCCTTATGCCTTAGCTTGCTTACTAAAAAAATGATAACCTTAGAACATTTCAATCGGGTGGAACATGGTTGCTATTTAACAAAGGAGGGTAGAAAGATTTTATTATATCAATCATAATAAAAAATTACGATCCACTCATCAGTATTGGGGTGAACCTTATTCGTACCGCGACTCAATCCGTCGTCAATGTAGGTCTTATGCGTCGGCGATGATGAACCGTACGGTACCTATGTATCTGTCATTTGAGATATATTGACATAACATAGGTTTGAGAAAGGAGAGACTTATGAATTTTTCATTGTTACAAGAGAATTATCCAGCATTGCATGAATATGGACATGCCGCAGAGATAGCTATGCATCAGAACCTTCAAGTATACTTTGTGAAACTTTATTGCTTTGCACAAGCTTTTGTAAGTTATGTGTTCGATGAAATAACTTTGATAAAACAAGAGGGAGAATCCTTAGAGCAGAGACTTTCACATGCAGATTTTGTAGATAGTCTACCAAGAGAGATAGTGAATAAGTTGCAATTATTGCAACTCTATGGAGAACGTGCAATCCATGGCGATGTGAATATTTTATTAGGATGGCAGACGAAACGGGCTATGAAAGATGCCTATCTATTAGGTCGATGGCTATTTAAAGTGTTTGTAGATAGTGAGCGAGACTATTCGCAGTATGTGTTACCTATGTTGTCGAATACGACAGAGAAGGTTATGCCCATAGAGGTGGCAGAGGAATTAGAACGGGTACATAAGGTTATCGGCGATGTACATACTAAAATACCGTATACGATGAACCAAGAGGAGCGAAAGGCACATAATCGGGAGTGCCATGCTCAAGGGGTTGAAATCATTCGTATGGATACCATTGATTATGAGGCAGAGGAAACGGAACAATGCTTAATCGAGGTTAAAAGTGCCATAGAGATTGCTCAGGAGGCACAGATAACCATTTTGAGGCAGCCACACCCTATACCACCGAATTATACATTGCCGAATCCGTCGCAGGCAATAGTTAGAGATGATTTTCACCAGACTAGCCATACAAGAAAGGTTGAGTACAGTCAAGAAAATAAGGTAGAAAAAGAGTTAGCAAAATCAGTTGAGGTAGATGATTTCATCGATGATGAGTTGGTGCAACGCCATGTGATATGTTCATGGAATTCGTTGCGAGAGGAAGCCAAAGAACTGTGTCGCCTCTTAGTAAAAATGTTGGGAGAACGCTGGTATACTATTTCGCATATTATGGAGCATGATTACCAACTTGTGTTTACTGTGAAAGGTGATATCCACTATGGTTCTTATAAGGTATATTATAAAAAGAATGGCAAAATATCTAGGGTTTTACAAGAAGAATCTATGCTTGATGAGGAATTAGACGCGATTATAATGAATTTAGTGGGTTATTCTATTTACGATAAAACACCTTTTTCGTCGAACATTATACATTCTGAAAGCTCCCATCGTGTTGCACAGAGAAGTGTACCAAAAAGTCTGAAGAGTCAGTTCGAAGGTAGTGTAGTAGATGCTTTTCCATATCCAAGAGGCCCTGTAGAAGGGATACAGATGTATATGAAATGGATTGAAGAGGAACTAAAGCCACTAAATATTCGTCTTGCTAAAATGGAACAAGGTCAATATTATATACGGGTGACTTTTACAAAAGGATATCAAATGGCAGTGATGAATGTTTACTATAAACGTACTGGTGAAGTTAGTGCGGTGATTCCTCTTGCGTCTAAATCGTCGAGCCCTATGTTTATAGAAGAGATTTTAGAATGTATCAACCCAGCACAATTAAACTATTGGATGAATACATAATGTAGAGTAGGACTGTTGTATAACAAAGTATAAGATAAATCTATGCAAGATAATTACAATACAAATATAATTTATGCAATAAAACGAAGGAAAAGAGAATGAAATTAGTGGAACTGAATAGAGAAAAATTAATTGAGCAAGATATGGAGCCACTAACAGAGGTTTCAACAAGTGAAGTCTATAGGTTGCGCCGAGAAGGCAAGTTTGACGAATCCTATAGGATGGCATGTGAGTTGATGAAACAACCGAACTCTGGAGAAAGGGAACTTAAGGCCTATGGGTATGTGTTAATGTCGCTGATTCGGCGAAGTGTAGAAGGGAATGATGAAAAAAGTCTAACTACCTATGTAAAAGAATTACGAAGTATCATTGTACATGGAGACGATGTATTTACGAGGAATCAAGAGAAAGCGCTTCGCATGGGAAACCAGGGATATAAGCAAGTAGAAAAGTTATTGCAGGAACGACGCTATAAAGAGGCGGCTAGGGTTGCTCGTGATATATATCAGAATCATCCTAACGATGCAGGAATCGAGCGCCTATATTGTCAAGCCCTATTTAATGTGGTGAAAGAGGAGGCTGCTAAGCCATCGCCTAAAGGTCACTCCATAAAAGCTTATATAGATGCGTATTTTGGTATACAAGGTAAAAGCCGTGCTTTTTATGATGCTTACATTTGGAGCCATATTAGTAAGCTAGAGAATGATCAAGGATCCTTACAGGTGGGTACGTATTATTTAGCTACTATAAATATGGGGCTACCTATCAATGCCTATCGTGGAGAGCGCAAAGAGAGAATGCCTAATACAGCTCAAAAAGGTCCTGACCATTGGCCATCTATGTATGGAAGAATGACAAAGTATGTACTAGATCATTTGTTAACGTGCAAGAATTTAGAACAAATGAAAACTGTTTGTGAATCAGTGGTTGGCAACGAATCTAAGTTGGATGAAGATGAGGCTTGGGTTATCACGTGGAAACGAGGAAAAGTGCTTATGGCATGTCGAGCTTATGATGAAGCTCGTCAATGTGTGTTACAAATCATTGAACGAAAGGGAAAAGAATATTGGGCTTGGAGTGCATTAGGGGATACCTATGTGGCAGAAGATGAAAAACTAGCAGAGTCTGCTTATTGCAAAGCCTTGTTATGCCGCCCTCCATTAAAATTTGGGGCCCCTTTAAAATTGAAATTAGTTAAATTATTAGTAAAAGAACAGTTGTTTGAGGAAGCCAGTGTAGAGGTGGCTGAAATCTTATCGACCCCAGCAGAAGTAGGTAAAAAAGTCTATGAGGAAGCGGAAAAATTAAGCCAATCCTCATGGTATGTAGGAGGGCTTGAAAAGAAAGGTAATCGAGGACTGTATCAAAATCGAAAACATGCTGTGCTTGCTGAATTGTACCAATCTATACCCTGGTCTAATGGTATGATGCTTAGAATATTCACACTTAATCAAAAGAAGTTTTATAAATTTGCCTTTGCTGTGGAGGTAGGCTCTGTACCAGTAGAGGTAATGGTGACAAAAGTTGAACTAGATAGTATTATCTTTGAAGCGGGTAAATGCGTTCGTGCTAAATTAGAGTGGTATACGGATGAGAAAGGGCGTGAGAAAGCAAAAGTTCTTATGATGGAAGAAATTTTATCTATAGAGAATTTTTTACCAATGGAACACGGTATCATCCAGTATATTAATCGAGAAAAAAATGTAGCTCATATTATGACTAAAGAGGGGGATATTCTATATTTACAAAATGCATCTTCCTACAAATTGGGATTGTATACACCGGTGAAGGTGACGTATACGGAGTATAGAGGTCCGTATGGACGTAAGAATAACACAGTTCAGAGCATCGAAGTAATATCACAATCTGAAATAAAAGATATGAAAGCACATGTGCGTGGTACTGTTAGCTTAGAAAATGGCTACTATCGAGCGGTACTAAAAAAATCTGATTATACTTGTTTAGATGATGAATCCTCTGTAGAGAAAGATATCATCATAGATCATCGGTTGGTAGACGAACATTCCTTAGCAGAAGGTGTGACAGTGGAAGGGATTGCTCTACGACAGTACGATAAGAGAGGAAATAAAGGGAGCTGGCGTTTAGTGGACATTACTGACCTTAGCTATGATAGATAATAATTGATAAAACTCTTGACAATAGGCTTACTATGCCGTATACTAATTAAGTATTAACAAGTAGAAACCATCCGTTTCTCACCTGATGTCATGAAATGTTGGGTACAGATAGTTATAAACTATGCTCGGGTGGCCTTGTGCCATCCGATTTTTTTATCCCTTTGGAGGTGACTAGTATTAGCAAAGATACACCGCGTATTAATGAAGAAATCCGTGCTCGCGAAGTTCGTGTCGTAAGTGCAGATAATGATCAGTTAGGTATTATGTCTGTTCGTGATGCTTTAGCTATGGCAGAAGAACAACATTTAGATCTAGTAGAAGTAGCCCCTAATGGTAAACCACCAGTTTGTCGCATTATGAACTATGGTAAATACCGTTATGAGCAACAAAAACGCGAAAAAGAAGCAAAGAAGAAGCAAAAAACTTTCACATTGAAAGAAGTTAAGCTTCGTCCTCACATCGAAGATCATGATTTTTATGTAAAACTTAAAAATGCAGCTAAATTCTTAGGTGATGGTAATAAAGTTAAGGTAACGATCATGTTCCGCGGTCGTGAATTGAGCCACCCAGAATTGGGGCTTAATGTGCTGACTCGTTTTGCTGGTGAATTAACTGACCAAGCGGTTGTTGAAAAAGAAGCGAAACTAGAAGGCCGAAACATGACAATGATTTTAGCTAAAAAAGGTAATTAGGAGGAAGAATAATGCCAAAGATTAAAACTCGTCGCGCAGCGGCTAAACGTTTCCAAGTAACAGGTAGTGGTGAATTCAAACGTGCAAAAGCTTTCAAAAGCCATATTTTAGAGAAAAAATCTCCAGCACGTAAACGTAATCTTCGTAAAGCTACATTGGTTAGCAAATCTGACTACAAACGCGTAGTGAAATGCTTACCATACGCATAAGATGCAAATATTTTAGTAACATATAACGATATTGGAGGAATACAATAATGGCAAGAGTAAAAACAGGCGTAACAGCGCATGCACGTCATAAAAAAATCTTAAAATTAGCTAAAGGTTACCGCGGTACACGTTCTCGCTTATTCAAAAAAGCAAACGAATCCGTAATGAAAGCATTATACTATGCTCGTCGTGACCGTCGTGCTAAAAAACGTGAGTTCCGTAAATTATGGATCGCTCGTATCAATGCAGCAAGCCGTATGAATGGTTTATCCTACAGCCGTTTCATCGCTGGTTTAACAAAAGCTGGTGTGGAAATCAACCGCAAAATGTTGGCTGACTTGGCAGTACATGATGCAGCTGCATTCGCGAAATTAGTAGAAATTGCTAAAAACGCGTAAGACAAATAGATATTAACCTATAGAATTAGGTTGTGCATAGAAGAACAGTCCTTTGGGGCTGTTCTTTTTTGCTATCTTTCAGAATGTTGAATTGATATTACTACATAGAGTGATAGAGATATATAAATGATAGTAGCAGCTAGCAATATTTCTATAAAAATACCCTTGAAAGTGATCCTTCAAGGGTATATTAATATATTTTTGTTAATTATCTAAAGAATCGTCCCACTACAGGTAATCGAGCTCCATCGTTTTTATTTAAACCTTTCAGTACAATCATGATAGCTACATAGATAAGTGCACCTATGATAGCGGTAATCATAATGTTAAAGAAGGTAGGGATAGTTCCTTGTAAGATCGGATAGAAATAGTACATGGCCACGCCCATGATAGAGGCGGAGATAATATTTTTTCCTAACAAGATAAGGTCGATGAAGTATCCTGTGTGACGATGAATCCAGATAAGATTCAATAGAGCAGCAAAACCAATATCGGCGACAGTGGCGTAAGCAGCGCCGCCAATACCTAAGGCAGGGATAGCTGTTAACTCCCAGTTTAAGATGACTTTTACAATGGCTGCGATTCCCATGTTGATGACAGGAATGCGTGGTTTTCCTAAACCTTGCAAGATACCTGTCGTCACCTGGTGAAGACCTAAAAAGAAGATGGCCCACGCTAAGATTTGCGTTGCTTCTGCGGCACGTGGTGCGTTATAAATAGTGGATACCACTGGTTCTGCCAAAACGTATAGCATCACCGTGAAAGGAATCGTTGCTACGAAGGTTAACCGCATAGAACCTGCCGTGCGATAGTAGACTTGTTTTATATCTTTAATGGATACAGCATTGGAAACAGCTGGCACAATGCTTGTGGCAATGGCCGCCGTAATGATGGTTGCCAAGTTGATAAGAGGCACCGCCATGCCTGATAAATATCCGTATAGCTCCGTAGCTTCATGGAGCGGATAGCCGATATCGATCAATCGCCGTGGGATAATCGCTACATCTAACATGGCTACAATAGGTAGCATCATGCTAGCTAAAGCGATAGGAATGGACAAGTTGATTAAACGACGAATGATAGACTTGGAACTTTCAGGTGGTTCTGTAGTTATCATCGGTTCGTCTAATTGTTTTGGTAGGCGATAGTAATAGTACATGAGTACCACTAAAGCACCGACTGCTCCGATACCAGCGCCTAGGCTGGCCCCACCGGCAGCTACATCTAATCCATAAGGGAGTAAGATGTATGCAGCTCCAAGCATGACCACTACACGCAGTAATTGTTCTACAATTTGGCTAATCGCCGTAGGTGTCATCATTTGCCATCCTTGTAAGTAGCCTCGATAGCAAGAAATGAGGGTGACGAAGAAGACTGCTGGTGATAGAGCAATTAAAGAATAGTAGGCTCTTGGGTCTGTAATGAAATTAATGTCAATAAGCCATTGGGCAGAACCGTAGACGGCAATACTGAACAATAGGCCGAGGACAAATAGCATTTTAAAAGAAATGGAAAAAACCTTCTGGGCTCCTAATACATCATATTTTGCTAATTTTTCCGCGGTCATAATGGAAATGGCAATAGGGATTCCTGCGCTAGATAGCTGCAGAGCCAATAAGTACGCTGGAAATGCCATTTGGTAGATACCGATACCTTCACCACTGAGAACACGGGATAAAAAAATCCAGTTCAAGCTACCAATAGCTTTTACCACAAATCCCGCAATCGTCAAGATGAGTGTACCTTGTAAAAATCGATTAACCATGATATCTCCTATACTGAAAGATTCGATTGAATCTATGAAAGACTTACTTTTAATTGTACCATAGAATCAGTACTCTCTCAATAAGATTGACTACATTTGAGAACATAGATTTTTCTTGAATCGCTCTAGTAGATACGGTATAATAACTATATATAGTCATTAATAATGTATTTAATTATATACTACAAGGAGGCCCATTATGCCATTAGTATCTACAAAAGAGATGTTTGAAAAAGCCTATGCTGGCGGCTATGCAATTGGTGCGTTCAATGTAAACGACATGGAAATTATCCAAGGTATTGTGGATGCGGCGAAAGTGGAGCAAGCACCATTGATTTTGCAAGTTTCTGCAGGAGCACGTAAATATGCAAAACCTGTATACTTAACAAAACTGGTGGAAGCAGCTTTAATCGATACAGACCTTCCTATTGCTTTGCATTTGGATCATGGTGATGATTTTGAAATTTGTAAAGACTGCATCGATAGCGGATTTACTTCTGTTATGATTGATGGCTCTAAACATCCTTTTGAAAAAAATGTAGAATTGACAGCTCGTGTAGTGGAATATGCTCATAAACATGGCGTTGTAGTAGAAGGTGAGTTAGGTCGTTTAGCAGGTGTGGAAGATGACGTAAACGTTAGCGAGAAAGATGCGTTGTTTACCGATCCAGAGGAAGCCGCTGAATTCGTTCGTTTAACTGGCGTTGATTCCTTGGCGATTGCTATCGGTACAAGCCATGGTGCGTATAAATTTAAAGGCACTCCATACTTAGATTTTGGTCGTTTACAACGAGTAGGCGAATTATTGCCGAACTTCCCAATCGTATTGCATGGGGCATCTTCTGTACCACAAGCATTCGTAGAAAAATGTAACTCTTTTGGTGGCGCTATTCCAGGTGCACAAGGGGTGCCTGAAGATATGCTTCGCAAAGCAGCCACAATGGCAGTGTGCAAAATTAATATCGACACAGACTTGCGCTTAGCGATGACTGCAAGCATTCGTGAAGTATTAGCAAACAATCCTGCTGAATTTGACCCTCGTAAATACTTGGGACCTGGCCGTGAGGCTATCCAAGCTATGGTGCAACATAAAATTAAAAATGTATTAGGTTGCAACAATAAAATTTAATTTGATTTGAGAAAAGCTGGCATGCTCTTAGGGCGTGTCAGTTTTTTTGTTATGGTAAATCATTGTAAAAGTAGTAGTTTTTATTACCAATATTGTAAAAATGGTATATAATGAAGGTATCATATATTTTATATCCATAGTAAGCGAGGTGATAGCATGGAAGCTACTGCAAGAAAACTAAATCTTAGTGTAAATGTGGAAAAACCGAAATCGTTACAACAATTAACTAAAGAAGAATTGTACAAAAGTTTACGTGAAAGTTATCAAGTGAGTATACATGATAATGATGAGACTTATGATGCTCGCGAAGTCATTAAAGGATTGCTAGCAGAGGTTTAATATGGGAACCTATCGAGTACGAATCAATAGGCGAGTTAAAAAGCAGTTAAAAGAGATCGTTCATTATATCACTAATACATTATATAATCCCATCGCGGCTAAAAATATCTTAATGAGTATTGAAAAAGCAATTGATTCTTTGGAAGTCTTTCCATATAGAAATCGGATATTTGATCCGATAGAGTTTCCTGGACTTTATAGGCACTTGATAAAAAAATATGCAATTTATTATTATATTGATGAAGATAAAAAAGAAGTTATAATTATTGGCATTCATAGAGATAATTGGAATGTCATAGGAACTTTATAAATAAGCAAATTAAAAGGACTGTATAACATGCCTAGGCATGGTATACAGTCCTTTAGTTACGTTAGTATGTATATCGTCGGTGGGAATCACCGCTCTCGTATAGCTTCTCGCTTTTCGATGTACCATATATACATCGTCGGTGGGAATCACCGCTCACATATAGCTTCTCGCTTTTCGATATATCGTAATAATAAGATATTACTGTACATAGTATTTGTCAATAAGGAAAATGGTGTTTTAAGGGATTTGCTTAAAATACTCTGGTAATGGTGCTTGCAATGACATCCACTCTTGTGTCATAGGATGGATAAAATGTAGTTCTGTGGCGTGGAGGCATTGTTTGGTTTGCCACGTTAAGGAGCCTCCATATAAATCATCGCCTGCGAGTGGGTATCCTAAAGCACTAAGGTGGACTCTGATCTGGTGAGTTCGTCCCGTGTGCAGATAACAGCGCACATGAGTATGATGTGGATGTTGTCGAACTACATCGATATCTGTATGGGCAGGTTGCCCTAGTGGATGAGCACAACGTTCAATAATGCTACCCTCTAAGCGAGCAATAGGGAAATGAATGGATAACTTACTGACAGGAATAATACCATCGGTTATAGCATCGTATACTTTTTGGATGCGTGAATGCTGCTTGGTGAAAGCATGTTGAACCAAGGCATTCTTAGCAATGATAACGAGACCAGAGGTGTCCTTATCTAGTCGATGGATGGGGTGAAAGCTAGCGTTCATACTTTGTTTTTCAAAGTATGCCAATACGCCGTTGGCAAGTGTATGGTATCTTTCAGAGGAAGTAGGATGCATAAGCATGCCTGCAGGTTTATTGATGACCAACAGATGGTTGTCCTCAAAGACAATGTCTAAGTCCATTGGCGTTGGATCGATATGGGAAGTTTTACTTAAGTGGACCGCCACAGAGTCGCCAGGATGAAGTAAGGTATCCCAAGTAGCAGGTACTCCGTTCACAAGAAATGAACCCTCACGACGAAGACGACGGCGCATTGCTTGTGATACATTTTGCTCTCGGATGGCTTGATTCATGGAGCATGGAGCATGATCTAATGAAAGTGTAAAATATAAAATAGGTTGCATAGATGTCCTTGTAATTGAGTAAAGTATATATGTATCCAAATGTAGATTATATAATTTATCATATCATAGATGAGAAGACATTTAAATATATATGACAAGCATGATAGAGCTGGTATCTATGGGGACAGAAGATACTGAACTACAATAATAATTGTGATAAATAGTAAAATTTTATATAACTTTTATGGATAGCTAGAATGCATTAAATGAAAATTCTTATAGAAAATTATAAGTAAATACATTAATATATAAATAAGAATATTTTGTAATAATGGGGATAATATATGTTTATTAATCATAGTAATCATCCAAGTGCACAATGGGATGAGGTACAACGGAGGGAAGCGGAACGTTATGGACCTATTGTAGACGTACTGTTTCCAGGGATAAATCCAAACAGCACTTCAGATGAAGTTCAAAAACTGGTGAACCTAAATGGTGCGACTATTTTGAAACAGCATCCATCTGTTGTGATGGTGCAAGGAGAATTTACCTATACATATAAATTGGTAGAATTTCTAAAGTCTCATCAGATAAAAGTCGTGGCAGCTACTAGTGAAAGAATAGTCAAAACATTAGAAGATGGAAAAACAAAACAAGTAGAGTTTAGCTTTGTGCAGTTTAGAGAATTTTAAGGAGAAGAGAGATGGTGGAGAAACAAGACTGTAATATCTTATTGACGGCGTATAGCAGTATATATGGTTCATTAACTTCTTTAGAGTCTTTAGACCATAATTTAGAAGACTTGAAGTCTCCAATGTATGAAGATGATAGCGAATGTTCTTTTATGGATAAAGCATTGAGTACAAG
The DNA here is from genome assembly GCF_003992185.1 of Veillonella sp. CNR 79/14. Classification (NCBI taxonomy): domain Bacteria; kingdom Bacillati; phylum Bacillota; class Negativicutes; order Veillonellales; family Veillonellaceae; genus Veillonella; species Veillonella sp. CNR 79/14. The sequence continues at coordinate 12,090 of NZ_RQVH01000034.1, forward strand.
TGAAACAGTATTAAAATATTTACTGTTACCTAAAAAAGATGGAAGGGGAGCGATGTTGAATGATCTTGACCATGTATTTACATTTACTACAGACGATGTAATTAAGGTTGAGTTAGATGAAAATGAAAACGAAAAGTTAAAAACCTATAAATTAAAAGATGGTACTTTAGTATATCAATATTTAGATGGTGTTAAACGAACTGAATTTAAAAACCACAAAGAATTTATT
>NZ_RQVH01000035.1:0-12222 GCF_003992185.1 Veillonella sp. CNR 79/14
CGTAACATACCCCTGAACAAACATAACCACTGTATAGTTTGAGAAGGGGTGTGTTACGGTCTTCCCTTTATCTTATTCAGTTACAAACGCCACAGGCTGCATAGCGAAACAAATGACGATTGTATTGCACCTATAACCTATGCTATAATTAAGTCAACAAAAGAAGAGCCATCAACGTCTGCTAGCGTTAGGCTCATCTCAAAACAACAAAATGTGATGATGCCTAACGTGTATAAGTACTGGTTATACTTATCTTTACGTTAGGCATTTTCATTATCTATTTAAATAGATCTTTAAACAGGTCAATGATACTTACTATTACAGAAATTAGATAAAGCAATAAAGTATACTTTTCATACTTTCTCATAGTATCACCTCCTCCTAAATTAGGAAGAGACAAGCCTAACTCACATTAGTGACTCTCATACCACCATTATACACCTAGATATACATTATGCGAATTAACAATATTATGAATATCATCTTAAGGAACGCCGTTACGCGTAGTAGCCTTTGTGGCATTTGTAATATTCCTATTAACTGTGCTATAATTAAACCAACAAAAGAAGAGCCATCGACGTCTGCTGGCGTTAGGCTCATCTCAGAAGAATAAAGAGAAATGGCCTAACGTGTATAAGTACTGCGAATACTTATTGTTACGTTAGGCTTTTTCATTTCTATTGAAAGAAACGATAAATATCTATAATCAACTTAAAAAACTTTATCAATAAAGATAACTTTCTAAAATTTCTCATAGAAATCACCTCCTCCCATAATAGGAAGAGATGAGCCTAACAACACGCCAATGACTCTTACAATTTCAATTATAGCACAATCTATTCGTACTGTTTATATGAACTAAATACTCTGAGGAATGCCGTTATGAGTAGCAGCCTTTGTGGCGTTCCTTTTTACCTAAATCATACAAATGCAAGAAGAGCACGACATCTTCCGGAGCAAACCTAACCACTGTATCAGTTCGGGTCAGAATATGTCGTGCTCTTCCCCTTGCTTCTATTTAGTTACAAACGCCACAAGGCTACATAGCGAAATAAGTTCCGTCACAAAAAGCCCCCAAAAGTAAATAGCCTTCTTTTCCTCTAAGTATCCTGTAAGCAAAAAGCACGCAACATGCTCCTGAGCAAACATTATGAAATACCGTTTGTGAAGGAGTGTGTTGCGTGCTTTCCTTATACTACTTCATGATTTATATGAAGGCTATTTACTTTTTACTTTTTGATCCAAGGCATCAATTTACGTAATTCGCCGCCCACTTCTTCTACTTGATGTGCTGCAGATTGTTTACGTTGTTCGTTAAGGTATGGGTAGCCTGCTGCATAGTCACCAAGGAATTGATCAGCAAATTTGCCATCTTGGATATCTTTTAATACACCGCGCATAGCTTCTTTCGCTGCTGCTGGGATTACTTTTGGTCCTGTAATATAGTCACCGAACTCAGCTGTGTTGGAGATGGATTTACGCATTGTTTCGAAACCACCTTCGTAGATCAAGTCGATGATTAATTTCATTTCATGAACACATTCAAAGTATGCATTAACTGGGTTGTAACCAGCTTCTACCAATACTTCGAAACCAGTTTGCATCAATGCACATACACCACCGCAAAGTACTGCTTGTTCACCGAATAAGTCAGTTTCAGTTTCTTGACGGAAGTCAGTTTCCAAAATACCGGAACGGCCACCGCCTACACCAGATGCCCATGCCAATGCCACTTCTTTAGTATCTCCGCTTGGATCTGCGTATACAGCGTACAAGCAAGGAACGCCAGAACCTTCTTGGAATGTACGACGTACTAAGTGACCAGGGCCTTTAGGAGCTACCATGAATACGTTTACGTCAGCAGCTGGTTTAATTTTACCGAAATGAATGTTGAAACCATGAGCAAATGCCAAGTACGCACCTTGTTTAAGATTAGGAGCGATGGATTTTTCGTAAGTTTCTGCTTGCAATTCATCTGGAATCAAGATCATCACAACGTCTGCACCTTTTACAGCATCCCCTGTTTCTTTTACTACGAAACCAGCTTCTTCTGCTTCTTTCCAGGATTTGGAACCTTTACGAAGACCGATTTGTACGTCCATGCCGCTTTCTTTCAAGTTCAATGCATGTGCATGACCTTGGGAACCGTAGCCAAGAACTGTAATTTTTTTACCTACTAATGCTTGTAGATTGCAATCTGCATCATAAAATACTTGTGTGCCTAAAATGTTACCTGCCATTGTGATAACCTCCTACTTTGTAATACATGTGTTAATGTTTATAATTTACTAGATTTTCTAGTGAAATTCAACTGATTTTCAGCCTTTCGGCTTACGGATTTACCATACTTAGTATGATAAATTGGTATGATTAAAAATATCTTTGTACACTCTATAAAAACATTTTATGAAAGTACTTGCAGCCAAGGTCGATCTTGGACCCAAGTCACTTTCACAGACAAACCATAGAGCGCCGATAAAATATCATCGGTAATGACCTCATATTTCGGCCCCGATTGAAAGATTTTGCCTTCTTTTAATAGTGCCACATGGGTCACTGTGGGAAGGATTTCCTCGATTTGGTGCGTCACATAGATAAACGGATAAGGACTGTCCTGAGTCCCACGTTGATTGAGATGACGGAGCAATTGTTCTCGGCTCGGTACGTCTAACCCATTGCATGGTTCGTCTAAGATGAGCAAATCTGGTCTCGTCATCAAAGCACGACCGATTAAAACACGACGTTGCTCCCCTGTGGAAAGTACCCCAAAGTGGCGATGTTGTAAATGTTGTAATCCCATACTTGCTAGGACCATATCACAGCGTTGTTCTTCTTCCTCTATCACTTCTCGATACACACCGATGGTGCCATGCGCTCCAGATAGCAAAATTTGTCGCACCGTTTCGTCTCGCATAGTACGTTCAAATTGCCCCAAGGTAGAGCTGACGAATCCAATACGATCTTTCACATCTTTCCAGACGCATTGTCCAAAGGTATGCCCTAGGACACGCACCTCACCACGGGTGGCACAGGTGTAGGCCATAATCATGCCTAGCAAGGTGGACTTGCCTGCTCCATTAAGGCCGAGTAATGCCCAGTTTTCCCCTGTGTTCACATGCCAGTCCACACCTTGTAAAATCGCTTCCCCATTGCGGACAAAGGTAACTCCTTCGTAATGTAACAACTCACCTTGCTTTGGTATAGCCATTACATTTTTTCTCCACGACTCATAGCGGTGCAACCTGTTTTTGCAATTTCCAGAATGCCATATTCTTTCATAATTTCTATGAAAGCATCTAGTTTCTGCGTTTCTCCTGTAATTTCCATCATGATGGAGTTAGGACCTACATCGAGTACATTACCACGATACACATCTGCTAATTGGATAATCTGCGGTCGCACAGATACATCTGCTTTCACCTTAATAAGCATTAATTCACGGCGCACCACTTGTTCTGGGGAGAAAATTTTGACCTTAATGACGTCAATCAATTTATAGATTTGTTTTTGAATTTGATCTAATTGCACTTCGTCTGTTTCTACGGTCAATGTGATCCGTGCATGATGATTAGGGATAGAGATGCCAGATGTCATTTGTGTAACGGAGTACCCACGACGATTAAAGAGGGACAGGATACGAGCCCCGATACCTGGTTTATTTTTTGTAATGACTAGCACTTGGTGTTGTCGTACTTTACTCATTGTCAGGGCCTCCTTTCAATCCAATCATATCTTTGGCGCTGCAACCTGCTGGAATCATTGGGAACACATTTTCTTCTTTTTCCACAATACAGTTAATCACTACTGGCTCATCGGATAAGATAAGGTCTCGTAATTGACTACGCAAGTCTTCGATGGTGGACAGTGTCACACCTCGCACGCCATACGCTTGTGCCAACACTTCAAAATCTGGACTAATGGATAAATCCACGAAGGAATAGCGATGGTTATTAAAGAGTTCTTGCCATTGGCGAACCATGCCTAAGAAACCATTGTTGATGATGACCACTTTCACAGGGATATTATAAGCTTTTAATAGGAGCAATTCTTGGCTATTCATCTGTAGGCCCCCATCCCCTGTGATGAGCACCACTTTTGTATCTGGTTGTGCCACTTGCGCACCGATGGCTGCAGGCAAACCAAAGCCCATCGTACCAGCTCCACCAGATGTAATGATGGTATTCGGTTTCGAATAGGTAATAAATTGAGATGCCCACATTTGATGTTGCCCTACGTCTGTGACCACGATGGCATTGCCCTTCACAATATTATCGATTTCTTGAATTACTTTTTGTGGTAATAAAGACTCTCCCTCATGAGGGCGAACGCGAATTGGGTATTCCTCGCGCCATTCACGAATACGTTCCAACCAATCTTCATGGGTTTGCGGTGTCAATTCATGGTTCATTTCATTCAACACATGTTTCAAGTCCCCTACGATAGGTACGTCGATTAATTTATTTTTTTCAATTTCTGCTGGGTCAATGTCTACATGTACAATTGTTGCCTGTGGGCAAAATTCTTTTGGCACTCCTGCAATACGATCATCAAATCGTATACCCAATGCCAAAATTACATCCGCTTCATTGGTGGCATAGTTCGCATATACGGTGCCATGCATACCTAGCATCCCCAAGGATAATTGATGTTCTCCTGGAAAAGACCCCAATCCTAGTAAAGTATTTGTGACTGGAATTTGACAGGTAGTGGCTAATTTATATAACTCTTCTGTAGCGCCTGATATTAACACCCCATGGCCAGCGATAATCAACGGTCGTTTCGCTGCTTTTACAATTTCGATAGCCTTTTTGATTTGCTTTTTATGTCCAATATAATTTGGATCATAGCCTTCTAGGGAAATCGGTTCATTAAAGATTGCTTCAAATTCTTCATAAGAGATTTCTGCTAATTGCGCATCTCGTGTGATATCTACTAGCACAGGGCCTGGACGACCGGTTGTGGCTAAATAGTAAGCTTCTTTCACCGTTCTCGCAATATCTCGGATATCCTGTACCAAGTAATTATTTTTCGTCACTGGCATGGTAATCCCAATGATATCAGATTCTTGGAACGCATCTTTTCCTAGCAAGTGGCTGGCCACCTGACCTGTTATGGCCAAGAGAGGAATAGAATCCATATGCGCCGTCATAATACCTGTCACAAGGTTCGTCGCCCCTGGGCCAGAGGTAGCCAAGCACACACCACATTTGCCAGAAGCACGAGCATAGCCGTCTGCCTCATGAGCCGCCCCTTGTTCATGGCGTGCTAAGTAATGGTTGATTCCCTCAAAATCATAAATTTCATTGTATATAGGAATTACGGCGCCGCCGGGATAACCAAATATGTCTGTCACTCCCAAGCGCTTCAATGTTTCTAGGAGTATGCGAGCTCCTCGAATCATCTTCTGTTCACTCATAGTTTATCCTCTTTCTATATCCATCTCATCCATTAGTCATGTTCATTAAATTCATTAGAACTGATACGGTGAATCGTATATCCACGGTCCGCCATGGCAGCCGTAATTTTTTTTATATGATCTTCCCCATTCGTTTCTACAGTCACCACCAACTCCACTTCATGGAAGCGATCTAGATTCTTAAACTGATTATGTTCTAGTTTAATGACATTCGCATTTTGTTCTGCTAAGATTTCAGATACTGCCACTAATTGACCTGGTTTATCTGATAAATTCACAGCAAATGTAAAAATACGACCTCGTACGACTAAGCCTTTAGTAATCATGGACGCAATGGTCAATACGTCGATGTTACCACCGCTCAAAATACTAACCACAGTTTTGCCTCGCACCCGTAATTTTTTCAAACCTGCCACTGAAAGTAAGCCAGCATTTTCACCGATGATTTTATGTTTTTCCGCCAATAATAGGAAAGCTTCCATCAATTCATAGTCGGATACAGTTACGATTTCATCTACATAATTTTGGATGTATTCCAAATTCTTGGAACCGATTAATTTTACGGCTGCCCCATCTGCAATTGTACTCACCGATGGAAGTGCTACTGGTTTTCCCTCTTCTACAGCAGCTCTTGCACTGGCTGCGCCCTCTGGTTCTACGCCTATAATCTTTACTTGTGGATTTTTTAGCTTAGCTGCTGCTGCCACGCCGGAGATCAATCCGCCACCACCAACTGGTACTAAAATAATATCTGCATTTGGTAATTCTTCTAAAATTTCTAAGGCAATGGTCCCTTGCCCTTCAATGACATCTTCATCATCGAAAGGATGGACGAACACATAGCCGTGCTTCTCTTGTAGTTCACAAGCCTTTTCATAAGCTTCGTCATAGACTTCGCCAGCGAGCACTACTTCTGCTCCGTATTGGCGCGTCGCCTCTACTTTAATGAGCGGTGTATGGCGTGGCATAACTATAACTGCTTTAATGCCCAATCGTTGTGCTGCTAGCGCCACACCTTGCGCATGGTTGCCTGCAGAGGCGGCGATAACGCCACAGGCTTTTTCTGCTTCTGTTAATTTGGAAATTTTATTGTATGCGCCCCGTAATTTGAAAGACCCTGTGCGCTGTAAATTTTCTGGTTTAATATATACATGATTGCCTGTTTCTTGCGAGTACACAGAGCTATGAATTAATTTTGTTTTCACGGCGATGGTAGCCAATCGCTCCCTAGCCTCCATGAAATCGTATAATTTATGCATATAAACGTCCTTTCCTAAATATGTATTCTATCTACGGACCTGTACTTCCCTCATAGATATGTATCCTGACTACATTCCCTCTTATGCTTCATCTAGGATTTCGATGGCACCTTGTGCAGCAGAGGATACATGCATAGCATATTTTTTCAAGTACCCTGTGACATCTGATTTGTACGGTGCTAAGTTTGCTTTTCTTCGTGCAATTTCTTCCTCTGAAAGTTTCACATTCAAGGAACGATTTGGAATGTCGATTTCGATGATATCTCCATCTTCTACGATGGCAATAGTGCCACCAGATGCTGCTTCTGGAGATACGTGACCAATGGATGCGCCACGAGTAGCACCAGAGAAACGACCATCTGTAATCAAGGCTACGTCTTTACCAAGACCCATACCTGTGATCGTCGCTGTTGGTGTCAACATTTCACGCATACCTGGACCACCTTTTGGACCTTCGTAGCGAATGATGACTACATCGCCTTTCACAATTTTATGACCCATGATTGCTTCTACTGCTTCTTCTTCACTGTTGAAGACTTTTGCTGGACCAGAGTGAACGAGCATTTCTGGATCTACAGCACCTTCTTTGACCACGGAACCGTCCGGAGCTAAGTTACCTTTCAGTACAGCGATACCACCTGTGGTGTACACTGGGTCACTCCAAGGATGGATCACATCTTCGTCTAGGACTTTCATAGTTTTAGCAATCGTACCTTGATCCACCAGGCTCACAGATTTTGCACTTTCATGTAAATGTCCTTGTTCTTGTAAACGATGCATTACCGCATACACACCGCCTGCGGCATGTAAATCCTCGATGAAATATTTACCAGATGGAGACAATTTAGCCAATTGTGGTGTATCACCTGCAATGCGGTTGAAATCATCCAATGTTAAGGATACGCCCGCTTCATGAGCGATGGCTGGTAAATGTAGCGCCGTATTGGAAGATCCACCCAATGCCATGTCAACTGCTACCGCATTTTCAAAAGCCTCTTTCGTCAATACATCTTTTGGACGTAAGCCTTCTTGCAAGACTTCCATTACTTGCATGCCCGCACGTTTTGCTAGACGCAAACGCTCGGAGTATACTGCTGGGATCGTACCATTACCAGGTAATGCCATACCCAATGCTTCTGTTAAGCAGTTCATCGTATTCGCTGTATACATACCAGAGCAAGATCCGCAAGTTGGGCAAGCTACGTTTTCAATATGTTCTAATTCTTCTTCGGAAATGAGGCCTGCTTCAAATTTACCCACCGCTTCAAACACGTCGGATAAACCTATTTTTTTGCCATTGTGCACGCCTGCTAGCATCGCACCACCAGAAACGAATACAGATGGTAAGTTCAAACGAGCCGCCGCAATCAACATACCTGGCACGACTTTATCGCAGTTAGGAATGAATACCATTGCATCGAATGGCGTGGCCATAGCAGAGGCCTCAATGGAGTCAGCGATAATATTGCGTGTCACCAAGGAATATTTCATACCGATGTGGTTCATCGCCAATCCATCACAAATACCGATGGTATTAAATTCCATAGGAATACCGCCAGCCTCGCGAATACCATCTTTCACAGACTGTACAAGATTTTTCAAATGCACATGACCTGGAATGATTTCGTTGAAAGAATTGGCAATCCCGATGATTGGTTTTCCAATTTCCTCGTTGATGAAACCTAATGCTTTTAATAATGAACGATGAGGAGCTCTTGTAGCTCCTTTTGCTACTCTATCACTGCGTACCATATAATGATCCTTTCTACTTATATAAACATGATTTATAACACTTGTTATAGTCGCATATTGTTGTCTATATACTATGTGCATAACACTGAAATAATTGAATGGGATTTCTATTGGATAGTTCTATGATTTTATATCTAACATGTTCCCAATCCACATCTAGTATTCTGACATACTATGTTAGACATAAAAAAGGGCGATCCCTGAGGAATCGCCTTTTCATATATATGTATGCACGTTAATCAAATAGACTACAACACCCTAGATTCCTTATGTTGTACACAAAGAAACCTAAGATGGTAGCTCTACCGAAGAAAAGGCGACCTCTATGGAATTGTTAGTTCTAATGACGTTCGCTAAAATGAACAGGACGAGCACGAGAATTGCTAACAATGCCATGATAATCTCCTTTCTGTACGATATGCGTACGAATCTTAACTATAAGTGTAATACTTTAAAAATAAAATAACTGTCTACTATTGTAACACCTTTGTCCACTGTGTGCAAGTAGATATCTATATTTTTTTACTCTTTCAGATGTGTTATTTTCCACAATCTGTTATACTATAGGTGTTACTTCCCCCATACTGGTAACAGAAAGGGGGTGAACTTAATGTTAACATTAATTATTACACTTTTTATCTCGATTACGGCAAATGTTCTCGCTTATTACATTTGTAAATGGTTAGATCGAGTATTTAAGAAGTAACTAGCCTAGCCTTGTCAGCTATATAGACAAATAAAAACACCCAGGTCTCGCCACCTGGGTGTTTTTTGTGAACCTAATGTTAACTATTTTCACACTTTTTTCGCTTGCCAACATTATATCATAATTACAAAAAAATTAAAACCCCACGGTTGGCAGACCGTGGGGTTTCTTTTGTTTGCAATTAGAAAATCCTCAAATTTATCCAAATCCATTATATCACTTTCCTAGTATATTTTCTAGTATATAAGAAACACCCAAGTCTCGCCACCTGGGTGTTTTTTTTGGTGAGCTTTATGGAATCACCATTACTCTTTTTCGCTTGTCTTTATTATAGCATAGTTAAGTAAAGAATAAAACCCTATTCCCCTAAAAAGCGTTTTGCCTCGCAGTAGTTTACGATACCTTCTACTACTTTTTTAGCTTCACGCATAGCCAATACTACGGTAGCTGGTTTATGCACTACGTCACCGCCTGCGAATACACCTTGACGGCTTGTCATACCATATGGCATATCTCGTGTCACCACATAGCCAGACTCATTCACTTCAATACCATTACCAGGACCCACTAAGCGTGTGTTTGGTTTGTGACCGATGGCCACGATGATTTTATCCGCTGGTAACGTAAAGTCTTCGCCAGTGCTTTTCACAGATCCATCTTCTTGTAATTCTTGTCGTGTAAATGTCAACCCTTCCACGATATCTGAACCAGTTACTTCTTTTGGAGCGGCTAAGAATTCAAAATGAACGCCTTCTTCTTTTGCTTCTTCAAATTCAGATGGGTTTGCTGGCATTTGTTCTTCTCCACGGCGATACGTCACTGTTACACTTTCAGCACCAAGACGAACACAAGTACGAGCCGCATCCATCGCCACATTACCAGCACCGATGATGAGAACTTTATCACCTTTATATACAGGAATTAATGATTCTTCAGCTCTACCATTTTGTACTAATTGTACAGATGTCAATAATGCCATCGCCTGTAACATACCTGCTTTGTCATCACCTGGTAAAGAAATTTCCATTGGCACATGAGTACCGGTAGCAATAAAGATAGCATCAAAACCTTCTTCAAACAGAGCATCTAAGTTACGATCTGGACCGATAGTGACATTACATTCAAAAGTAACACCTAATGTTTCTAAACGCTTCACTTCACGACGTACAATTTCTTTGCCTAAACGGAACTCCGGAATCCCAAACAATAGGATACCACCTGGCTCATCTTGGCGTTCAAATACTGTCACATCATAGCCTAATTTTGCCATATCTCCAGCCACTGTTAATCCAGCAGGGCCAGAACCAATAATAGCGATTTTACCTTGGTCTTTACGATTTGGTTTTATCTTGCGAAGATTATTATTGCTTTCAAAATCTGCAGCAAAGCGCTCCAATTTACCGATATTAATGGGTTTGTTCGCACGATTTAAAATACATGCCCCTTCACATTGTTTTTCACGAGCACACACACGGCCGCACACCGCTGGCAAGCTGCTACGCTCTGCAATAATATCGTTGGCTAATCCAAAATTACCATGTGCAATAGCTTGGATGAAACGAGGAATTTCATTTTCAATAGGACAACCTGTACGGCACAATGGCTTCGCACAGTTCAAACAACGCTTTGCCTCTGCAAAGGCCTCTTCCATCGTATAATCTTTATCAAATTCTAGTTCATGTCTTAACTCCATAAAGACCTCCTTGCACCACTCTGGTGACACACTTTTCCTTTATATACTCTATGTATAGGTTCTTATTGATTCCGATATCATATCTATAGTATACCATAGGCAACTATACTTCACTGTAACAATGGCTACACCCTTGCTATATCTATGACTAAAAGTGCTCCTTTTCTTAGTGAAAGTACTAAAAGATATATTCTATAGTATATCATATGTGCGCACTGTGTGTAACTATGTATTTTTATATATTATGAAACGATACGCCTATCGTTTCACTATCCTTGCAACGATGCAAAAAAGAGGTCCACCTCATGGGTAGGCCTCTATATTCATAGTGATTAGTTTGCAGATGTAATGGTTCCTTTGAAAGTTTCTGCAATGAATTGTTTAATGGCCTCAGACTGATAAATCTCTGCAATTTTTTTGTATGTTGCGTTGTCTTTATCTTGTTCACGTGTAGCCAAGATCATCACTGCTAATGGCTCATCTTTTGGTTCTAAGTACAATCCTTTTTCACCTACGTTGATACCTGCGCTTTGCACGTAGTTCATCGGAATCGTCGCTAATGTCACATCATCTAAGCTACGAGGTAATTGTGCTGCCTCTAGCTCTTGAATTTTTAGGTTCTTAGGATTTTCCACAATGTCTGCTACTGTAGCTTTAAAACCAACGCCTTCTTTCAATTTAATAAGACCTGCTCGTTGTAACAAGGCTAAGGCACGTCCACCATTCGTTGGATCATTTGGAATTGCTACTGTGTCGCCGTCTTTCACATCGATAGGAGATTTTACAGAATTACTGTAGATACCCATTGGCATTAAAATGGTTTTGCCGATTGGCACTAGTTTAGAATTATTTTGCTTGTTAAAGTTTTCCAAGAACGGCACATGTTGATATGCGTTCAATTGGATATCTCCGTCTGCCAAGGCTTTATCTGGTGTGATATAGTCGGAAAATTCTACTACTTTCAACTGGATGCCTTGCTTTTGTGCTTCTTTCGCTACCGCCTCAGCCACTTGTGCATGAGGACCTGCCGTAGCGCCAATTTTAATTTCTTGCGTTGTTGTCGATGTACTACAGCCCGCAATACCTAACGCCAATATACCCACCAATAGTGGTGTGAATAGTGATTTTAATTTCATAATTCTATCCTTTCATAACTACAAATACTACTAATAAAATTTATATTTCAATTCTGAGTATACAGAATATCATAAGAATCTTCTCTTGCCCAATATAAATTTTATTACACTATTAATAGGTAAAAACTATAAATTATATACATTAAAACTTTTTTTCATAGTCACAAATAATTGAGTTTCTAAAATATTTAAGTTATTATAATCATGTTTTTATTTGAAAGGAGTAACTATATGTCAACTTTTTACAAATGGCATAAGAT
>NZ_RQVH01000036.1:0-9566 GCF_003992185.1 Veillonella sp. CNR 79/14
ATATCATATTATAATTCTGTAATCAAAATTGCATATTACTTTAAGTTGTTTTCTTTAGATTTATTTTTTAACTCTATATCTTATCTAATATATCCTATCTTGCTACAATCATCTGCAGAAAAAAATGTATCTCCAAAGTTCTCTCTCATATAGTTATTTTCTTTTGTTTCGATTTGATTGTACTCATAGATAATCTCTACTATTTTTTTACTAGAATACGCTTCTGCACCAAACCAAGCATAATTTGAAATATAATTGCTATACAACAAATCATTGGTGATAAGCATTTTATCTTTAAAAGCATTAGAAACTGCGCCTGTTCCGCTAAAAATGTCTATGACAATATTAATCACTTTACAATTTTCTTCAATTGTCTTTCTTATAAAATCAGAAAGAGAGTACTTATTTCCTAAATATCTTCTATTATTGATAAATAATTTTTTTAGACCTAATTCTGCTATTAACTGTTCAATATGATCGCTAGGCTTCTCATCTTCCATATTAAGCTTTGTTTTCAAAACTTTAATAATCTCTTCATTCCAAAGATATCGCCCTGTATCACTTTTAGGTACGACAATGTTTTCTTTTTCAATCAATTTATATAAGTACGCTTTAGAAATATCTAGTTCTTTGATAATTTCAGCAACAGTAACATTTTCCATTCTATATCCCTCTTGCCACATTTTTCCTATTTAGTAGACATTATACCATAAAAACTACCCCTTCTCTATTAAAATCTTCCTAAAATATGGATGCTAATAGCATCTATTTTTTATACATATACAACATAAATTATGTATATTTCTAACTCCTAATCCTCTCCTAGATACAAAAATCTCTAGTATACGCTATGCCTTACGCACTCGCTTACACTAGAGATTTTTATTATCTATTAAATTTTTTCACCATAGAAGATTAACTCTTCGTCTTTCACTAAGGCGTAGGAACGTGTACCAAGTCCCATGCGGTCCGCACGAAGTAAGATGGCTTGCCATTCGCTGTTAGGGGAAATATCTTTGAAATAATCCCACGTGCGTTTTTCCACTGTACTCAACACGCCATTTTCCACTGGTGTGGCTTGGGTAATAATATCTCCCAACGCTTCGTCCATAGCCACCATGTCATAGGATACAACAATGCCTAAGTTACCTACGATTTCGTTAGTAGCACCAGCCTCTTTCAGCTTATCTTGGTTCACATAATCCGCCACAACATCCATCGCTACCCCTACATGGAATCGTTGACGATTTCTAGTAGCAGCTGCTGCATATTCAGACACCGCTTTATGATGCTCTGTACCTGTTAAGGCTACCAATTCACGACGACCTTCTAGGCTCGCAGAGTACCACCCTGTATTGTTCACAGCCCCAGAGAATCCGCTGTACTCATTCGCTTTAATGTGGTTTACAGAAATCACCACATCACTGGTAGCAATGCGTTCATCGATATAAGCTACTTTCACAGATTCACCATCAGGAATGATGACCTCACGGGAATGATGGCTAGGCTCATCTACATAGACTACAGTGCCACCTTCGGATTCGATGCGTGCTTTCATGTATGCCACTACCGTTTCATACGCCTCATAATCGCTGTGCAAATCATTGCGAAGTAGAGCCACTTTTTTGCCAGCGCAACCAATTTCATCAAAGCCGATTTTACACAACAAAAAATCTAATCGTTTATGGATTAATTCTTGATTAACCTCTTGTAAAGGGGAGTAATATACTTCCATATCATACCTCCTATAACTACGTCATTTTGTAAAAAAGGGCTGCATCTACTGACACAGCCCTTACTTTGGCGGAGAGAGGGGGATTTGAACCCCCGCGCCAGTTTCCTGACCTACCGCATTTCGAGTGCGGACTCTTCAGCCACTTGAGTACCTCTCCGTATACGACGGCGTTCTTTGAAAAAATCTTTCATAATTTGACTGCATTCTTCTTGCAATACACCCGATAACACCTGTGGTTCATGGTTTAAATTCGGATGTGAAAGTACATTAAACAAAGATTCTACCGCACCGCCCTTATAATCACTACTGCCATAGACAACACGATCTATACGACTATTAATAATAGCACCAGCACACATAGGGCACGGCTCTATGGTAACATAAAGCGTACAACCGGTCAACCGCCACCTTTCAAGCATAGCATTCGCCTCACGGATGACAAGAACCTCTGCATGAGCCGTCGCATCATGGTCAATCTCGCGTCTGTTGTGATGACGACTGATAATCTTGCCTTCATGCACTAATACAGCACCAATAGGAATCTCACCCATATCATAGGCCTTACGTGCCTCTACCAAGGCTTCACGCATATACTCTTCATCAGTCATACAGTCACTTCCTTTCCAATTGCCGCTACACAATAGAATACCATACTTTCAGAGAATCGTCACTTCTTAAGCTAATTATGATATAATAAAGAGTACATGTAAACATTTTCGACGACTTCACTGAGGTGACAATCTTATGGAACAACGAGCTTTTAGTAAAATCAATGTAGGTCTTGCTATCACGGGCAAACGTGATGATGGGTACCACAATATAGATACCATTTTTCAATCTATTTTCTTAGGGGATTCCCTCTATTTCGCGCGTCACCATTCTGTGGTGTTCTCTGGCGATGCTCCTGAACTGCCTTATTATATGGCACAATTAATTCCCTATACAGAAAGTAATATTGCTATGAAAGCCCTTCGTATGGTGCAAGACTATACGGGCTGTAAACAAGGGGCTGCTATTCATTTGTTAAAACGAGTTCCCCCTTGTGCTGGTATGGGCGGTGGTAGTGGTGACGGTGCCGCTATGCTACTAGGCCTTAACAAGTTTTGGGACCTTCGCTTAACCGATGAAGAACTATTGACCATGGCTTCTAAACTCGGATCTGATGTACCATTCTTACTGAAAGGCGGCACTGCCCGTGGCACCGGTCGAGGAGAACTATTAGAAACTTTACCAACTAGCAGTGCTCAATGGCTACTGATCGTAAAACCAGAAGTAAGTATTTCCACGGCAGAAGCCTACGGAAGATTTGCAGGGACTTCTCGTGTCACTTCAGACACGATGGATACTGTTACCGCACATATGAATGCCAAAGACTTTTGTCAAGCTTTTATTAGTAGTGACAACACCTTTGAAGAATTAATATTCCCTGTCCATCCAGAACTTACAGCATGTAAGCAATTTTTCTTAGACCGTGGATTTCCTACCATCATGACAGGTAGCGGTCCTACTATGGTGGTTCTATTGGAAAAAGCACTGGATGCGATTCGATTACAAGAAGAAATCAAAAAAGCTGGTCATAACTGGCTTTCACTAATTACGAAAACACATGATGAGGAGGCCCTACGATGAATGCACCACGTTTACAACCCATCCGTTTAGACGCTTACAAACCGCTTCGTGAGATTGTTAGCGATGCTTTGCGCCAAGCTATTCGCGATGGTATTTTACCACCAGGAGAACGTCTCATGGAGATTCCTCTTGCGGAAGAACTCGGTGTGAGCCGCACCCCTATCCGTGAAGCCATCCGCATTTTAGAGCAAGAAGGTCTCATCGTTATGATTCCTCGCCGTGGTACCTATGTGGCAGATATGAGTTTGAAAGATGTGACAGAAGTGTTTGAACTTCGTTCTATCTTAGAAGAATTAGCCGCAGAACTAGCTGCAGAACGTATTACGAATGAAGAAATCGAGGCCTTAGAGCAACATCTTGTAGAAATCGGCAATTACATGAACGAAAATAACTTAGACAAAGTCGTACAAGCCGATATTCTATTCCATGAAATCCTTTATAAAGCTTCTCGTAATGATCGTCTTGTTGAAATGATAAACAATCTACGGGAACAAACATTGCGGTTCCGTACATTGTCTATGAGCCAAACAGGTCGTCTTGCCAAAACTTGGGATGAACATCGTCAACTTGTGGAAGCTATCTCCGATCGCGATGTGGAACGAGCTCGCCAGATTGCTCGCATCCATATGGAAGAATCGGAGAAAACATTGTTAGAAGGTATGCAATTAAAAAGTCATGAAGAGTAATCTTCATAAATTAATATACTATGCAAAAAGGGTCCTCTCGGACCCTTTTTTAGTTATCAAAATTTATACGTCATTTGTACTGTGGAGTAGTTGCCCAAGTTAAAGCGTTCTGGTCCGAATAATGTATCACGTTGACCGATACCTTTCGCACCGAATGTGTAACTTGCTTCGACTAACCAGTTTCTTGCTGGCACATAGGAGCCGCCTACAGTAAAGCTTCGGATCCCATCTAAATAGCGGTCAGTTAAACCATTTGTACCATTACCGCCGAAGAAGGAGCCATGTTCGAAATGTTTATAGTCTGCATACATAGACCATGTATGAGGTCTGTAAATATCTGCAGCACCAATTTGAGCACGCAATACCCAGAATGTAGGAGTTTTACCCAATCTATGACCTAGCAAGGCAAATGTATTCGTACCTTGATTATAGTCATATTGCATATTGCCGTTTAGGTGTTTACCCAAGGATGACATATTTTTACCATAGTCAAAAGATAACAATGCTGTGTTACCAAGATTGTATCTAGCGCCTACGGCTACTACATTGGCTACTTTGTTGTAGCGATGTACTTCATTACCTTTCACACCAGCTGTTTCTTTAGCTGTTTCAAATGCCACATTGCGACCGCCTTGAGAATGTAAGTACCACGCAGATAACCCCAAGTTATTTTTAACTTGTTGTTTCACTTCTACGAAGAGAGCTCGTTTAATGCTTGGTACTTCCGCGCGATCAAGTACATAGCCTTGTTGTAATACATGAACGCCTGTAGCTTCCCCTAATGGTACACGTGGGAAAGCACTTCCTTTTTCAGTGAAACGTAAGGCGCTGTCAATTTTATTTGCATACGCAGCTACTGGCGCTACCAAGCCTTTATTGTTAACTCCATCAGCAGGTAAAGTATTTTCCTTCTCAATTGTAGCACGTAACGCTGCTTCATCAATCGTTCCACCTACAATATCTGTGGCTGTAAATGGAGGTCGAGCAAGGCTTTCCTTGTCATTTTCAATTTTTCCATTGTAGTAATCTACAAGCCAAGATGCCAAGTCTTGCTTTTTCAGCAATTCAAAGTGTTTTTTCTCTGTTTCTGTGAAAGTACCATTCGCACTTTCTTTACCGCGATATGATTCTAAGGTTCCCAATCCTATTGGATTCGCTGCTACAAGGGCACTTATCTCTTTATTCACCGCATCTAGCTCACCTTGTTTTGTATCTCTAGATTCTGTATGAGATTTTAAATCATCCATAGCATATCCATAGTCTTCTTTGGCACTATTTTCGGCACTAGTGATATTTTCTTTAATTTTTTTGTTGTATCGTTCAATTAAAGTAGCTCCATGGTCAGCCCAGAATTTTTTCACGAAAGCACTACCATCACCTTGAATTGGTGCATCATCGTCATAACTATACCCTAAAATATCCTTATTCAATGATGGATATAAATCCGCCGACATCGTTCTAGGGAAATTATATGTAGGCTTATTAAACTTTTCAGTATCCGTTCCATAATATGGATATGTACCTGTTTCTTTTAGGTATGCCGCACCTGCTTCACCTAATTTTTCAGGCGCTTTATTTGCTGATGCTTCATATGTTTTAGTATAACCATACACCGCTTTTGGAATACTGATATAGTATTTTACTTCATCATTTTTCAAGTAATTAGGGTAGGCCTGTTTTGCCCAATTGTAATACTTACGAATAGTTTCGTATTGACCAGCCACATCCCCTACTTTTTCTCGAATCGCTTTATTCAACGGAGTAAATGGTTTTGTTAATTTCAATCCATCTACATTTTCTAAGAACTCAACCACTGTCAATGGACGTTCCATTGTTTTATAAGATACTTGAGTATAGGCAGAATCAGTGATACCTGTATTTCTAGAGAAATCACCATAGCCAACACGTACTTGCGTATTGTTCTTCGTCCAAACAGCACGTACACCATCAAAAGTTTGGTTGAACCAATAGCCAGTTTCCCCTAATTTTTCAGGTAAACGACCAACGGAGAAGTCCCAAGCTTTTTCTTTTCTTGTAACATTCGCCTCTTCTAATTTAACTTTGTTTAGACCTCGGCTTGTTTTTACATTGTCCTCTGTGGCATGACCTGTATGACCGCTGGCACTTGTGATAACTTTCACTGCCGTCTTGTCATTCACACGACCTTCCATGCCAACTTGCACTTTTTGTTCCCATCCATGTTCAGAAGGATCCACCATGTTCTTCATCGCAGAACCAATAGCAGATGTTAATGTCGTTCTTACATCTGGACGGTTTTGACCTTCCATGTAATGAGTACGCCAAGCATAATCACCTATAAAGCGCAATTTAGAACTACTAATATCTTCGAATGGTGTGGTAATAAACTTGTCAAAATCTACTGGACCTAAATCAATAGTAGCTACTTCTTTACCTGTTTGATCTTTCAAAACTTTTTGTACATGTCCATCACTGCCCACTTTAAAGTTAAAGCCAAAACGATATACACGGCCTTGCATCGCTCGGTCATCATCTCGGTAATTGAATAAGTTATCTACACCGATATATGCTTTGATATCATTGCCCCAAGATTTTTGAACGATGAAATTCCATACGCTATATGTTTTTGATTGATACTCTTGTTTTTTACCTTCTTTAAAGTATGTATCAATATGAGAAATATTTGGATTTTCGTTTTCAGATGGTCCATAGGAATCGATAAAATTACCATTCCCTGCTAAAGAACGACTATCTAGCATTTTCACATATAGATTGCCATACAAGGACGCATACACCCCTGAATCTTTGTTATCGTAATTAATACCTATATCAATTTTATGTTTTGGTTTATCCAATAATTGTTTTGGCAAATTAGGGTCTGATTTATTCACTGTATGCAAGAAGGTATATCCTAATTTACTGGACCAATTTTTATTAAAATTATGTTTCACTTCTGCTTGAAGACCAGTAATGGACACTTTACCAATATTTTTGAAGCTATAAATCATATCTGGGGAATGTTGATATTTTTCAGAGCCTAAATGTGTTTTTTCATTATATTCTGGATAGAAATCTAATAAGTGACCAGTGAAGTAAATGGAATGATAATTGTTGATATTATTGTGGAATGCACTAGTCCGATAGGATGTTTTCTTATTTTCATACTCCCATCCTAAGTCCATATTAATAGATTTTTCAGGTTTCAAGTCAGGATTACCAACCCAATACCAGCCCATTCTTGCAGTACCACCACCAAGACCACCACTTAATGGATTACCAGCATACATTTCCCAGTTATAGTACAATTCGCCCATACCTGGTTCGTTATAACTAGTACCTACATTGGCTTTTAACCGTTTATGTACATTGCCACCCACATTGTGTAACATACCTACATTGAACGTCAAATTGCTACCAAATAAGTTGCTATGATCAAGACGTACAATTGGTGTAATGGTCGTATTTTTATTGACTTGCCAATCATCTTGTACATATACATATTCTTTTTGAATTTCTGCTTGACCTACAGTGACACGATTATGTAAGGCATCGCCTTTTTTGAATTGTACATTATTCAACTTCACATCGTAAGATTTACCGTTGATAACCATCGGCTTGCCTGTATAGTAGTAATATACGATGGCACTTTGTCGCACACGAGATTCACTAGCATTAGCCGCTTTAATCTCTGGATTTTGTTCATATAACTTATCTACTAATTGATTAAAGCGATCTCTCGTTTCCGATGTAGTATGATCCAAGAAATAGGAAATACGGTTATTACTATTCATATGAGAACCTTCGATTTCTTTTGGCACTGTGTCCACTAAATCAAAGGCATGCTCTTGACTGAAAAACTCTTCGTAAGTAAAAGATGGTAAATACTCCTTGCCTTGCACACCTTTTTCATAACCATACCATTCTTTCAAACGATTCCAATATGGCGTGCCATCCTTATCCTTTTCAATTGGATAGTCTTCTACACGAGAGGATACTTCATGCGTAGTTGGGTCTTCCCGTAAATGTTTATCATAGTCCCAAGGATTGATAAACATTTTTGATGTCTTAGGAGCGCTTTTTAAACGGCTACCACTACCTTTTTCTTTTTTAATACCAAATCCAGCATTCACATAGTGGTTGTCATTAACGTTAATATGAAAGTCCGAATGCATATCTAATTGGGAATGGTCGATCGTATCTACTTGGTTCAATTCATTGGCACCAAAGAACGGTACATGACCTACTGTATTCGTTAAGGTAATATCATTTTCCTTCAATTTAGCGTAGTTTACCTCTACATCCCAATTGATTTTCTCTTGATTTTTCGCATGCCAACCAATACTGTATTGATTTCGTTTAATGCTTCGTTTGAACTGCACTTCGGGAGCCATTAAAGAGTTAGACCCTTTATTAAAACGATGTAAATTTTCTGTATGTTGATCCACACGAATATCTACACTATGATTTTTATTTGCATCCCAATGCGCACTCATACCGATATTGGATTGTTCACCATAATAGCGCAAAGAGTTTTTATTAAAAACAGTCATGTCATCATGGGCTAATTCCACCGATTTTCTCGGGTTTGCTGCATACACTGGTAACACATCACGTTTGCTACCATAAATGGCCATATTAATGTTGCCAATTTTTCCCGTGTCAGCACGCATGAAGAAATTAGAGTATGGCATAGACCCTTTGTCACCTTTAGTGCGCAAAGACTCTACATTGAACTGAAGACCACTCGTTTTTGTCGGTTTCTTTGTGACTACATTGATAACGCCACCAATAGCACCAGAACCATACTTCGCGGAAGCTGCCCCTTGTACAACCTCAATATGATCTAAGTTTTCCGTTCCTAGACGCATCAATTCATCGCCTTGCCCTGCATATCTAGCAAACTCACCGATAGCTGGTTGACCATCAATTAAAATTAAGGTATGACGTGGGTCTGCACCACGAATAGACACACCCACACGACCCATCGCATCCACTGTACGAGATACACCTGTTTCATGGAAGACCACATCTTCCACATTTTTAGCCTGTTTCGCTTCAATGTCTTTTTGCGTAATAATCGTTGTATGCTGAGTCTCATACTGCTCAGCTGCTTTTAATCGATCCGCTTCTACATATACGGCATTCTCCGCTGCTACGCCATGGAACATACCCATCCATGTCATAATTGCACCGTATAACAGTAAATACTTGCCCGTTTTTCTTTGATACATCCTAACACCTCATATTAAAAAATAATCTTCCCTATATACGACAAGGATACCACGCCTTACACATATCATAGGCATTGATGCATCGCAAGGTTTGACTACTATTACAAGTGAAAGAAACTAATTTATTTATCTACACACACCTTTACTTGTCTATTGTAAACCGTTGCAACAGTCTCTTCTTAACTATATACATAATGAAAGTGAAAGTCAAATAAAATTTCATCATACCTTCATATTCATATTGTATAGTTTTCAAAATAAGCTAGTATATAAATATTTTTATCTGTACTATATTCTATTAATTAT
>NZ_RQVH01000037.1:0-9528 GCF_003992185.1 Veillonella sp. CNR 79/14
AAAAAACATTTAGCAGTATTAGCTGCAACAGCAGTATTGGGTGTAACTTCTGCATTCGCAGCAAACCCATTCTCCGACGTAACTCCACAAGATTGGGCATACCAAGCAGTAGCTCAATTGGCTTCCCAAGGTATCGTTAACGGTTACCCAGATGGCACATTCAAAGGCCAACATAACATTACTCGTTTCGAAATGGCTCAAATGGTAGCAAAAGCTATGGCTCGTCAAGATCGTGTTGACGCTGAACAAAATGCTATCATCAATCGTTTAGCTAACGAATTCTCTGCTGAGTTGAACAACTTAGGTGTTCGTGTGGCTACATTAGAAAACAAAGTGGGCAACTTCAAATTCACTGGTGATGCTCGTTTAAAATATGAAGGCAAAAACGATGCTCGTGATTCTAAATTCGACTACCGTGGCCGTGTACAATTCGAAGGAACTGTAAATGATAACACTAAAGCAGTAGTCCGTTTGGCTGCTGAAAAAGAGTTCGGTGCAGAGGGCGCTCCTAAAGCTGAACTTGACCGTGTATATGTACAACACAACTTTGGTAAATATGCGACAGTAACAGCTGGTCGTCAAGATTTGGTGGTTGGTAATGGCCTTGTATATGATGATGCATTTGAAGGTGCAGTAGCGACAGTTGGTAAAGATAAATTGAATGCATCTGTTGCCTATGGTTACTTACAAGGTGGTAGCTACATTAATGAAGCTGGCAAAAAATTAGAACTTGATACAGCAACTCGAGCTCAAAATTCTCAAGTAACAGTATATCAATTAAACACTATGCCAACTGAAAAATTAGCGGTAAAAGGTTTCTATGCTGATGTTCATGAAAAAGGCGTAAATAGTGTATATGGTGCATCTGTTGATGCTAAATTAGGCTCCAAAGTTTGGGTTGGTGGCGAGTACGCTAAACAAGAAACTCGTGGTGCAGCTGGTGAAGCTTGGACAGCAGGCGTAGGTTATGGCGAAGCTGATATGGCTAAAGCTGGTACTTGGGGCGCGAAAGTTCAATACTTCGATTTGAAAAAAGCAGCTCCAGTAGTATCCAATACTTGGAACTTGAATGATCAAAACCAAAACTATAGAGGCTACTTAGCAACTGTAGACTACACTGTAGCTAAAAACGTTGGTCTTTCTGCTTACGCTACATTCGATAGCAAAACTCAAGCAAAAGAAAATAACAACTTGCCTGAATACTACCGTGCAGAACTTAACTACAAATTCTAATTTGTTAGTTACACATATAAAAAGAACTCCTTCGGGAGTTCTTTTTTTGTGTACAATTTAGATATATATTTTTATCTACAATGTATACTTTATAATCAATGCATTACAATCTACTAGGAACATGATATAATAAGACATAATATATTCATTTCTAGGAAACGGAAGGTGTTATAATGAATTATTGGTTATTTTCGCTTATCAATGATATGGCTAACCAGAGTATTGTATTAGATGCCCTAATGATAGTCATTTCTAAAGTTGTACCGTACATTTATATTTTTATATTGGCTGGGCTATATATGCAAGGTTTCCGTACTCGAAACTTTAAACTACGTGGTGAAAGTTTTGCTACTGGTGTGCTTTTTTTGATTTGCTTACTTGGTAGTTTCATCTTAGGATCTATGTTCTATGAAAATCGTCCGTTTGTGGACCATACTGTGGTGTTAATTGTGAATCATGCAGCAGATGCATCTTTTCCAAGTGACCATGCAGTAGGAACTATGGCTCTTGCCTGCGGTATCCTATATTATCGTTGGAATTTGGGGACCTGGATGGTTTATGGTTCTATTTTAGTAGGAATCTCTCGGGTGTTTGTAGGGAATCATTACCCTGGTGACATACTAGGGGCTTTCATTTTAGTATGGATTTTAACTGCTCTATATAACAAACTTTTACGTCGTGGTGTAGTTCGTGTATACAAAGGACTGGATAGACGACTCATGCATGCCTATATGAAACGATTTCAACCGGAAGAAAGATACTAATTGCATACAGTAGTAATGGACAAATAGTGTATAAGTGTATAGTTATATAATGTATCATTAGTTTAATACATATACTGGTACATATAGTATATAGGAGGTTATTCATGGATTTTCAAAGTTCTGCTGGTCCTAATCAATATAGTGATTCTGTGTATGAAGTAGTATTTACACCAGTATTGGAACGCCCTGAGTATCAAGGGGAGCCCTTACATTCTTTATTGTTAGAATTGCGTGAGAAAATGGGACAATCCGATTTTGATCAATATATTAATAGTCTAATTTCTATTAAATACAATGGGACAGCGTTATGGCTAATTACAAAAAGTGAACGAAATCGAACATTAATTGAAGGGCGGTTTTTGCCGTTATTACGTGATGTATTCAAGGTGGCAGCACCGCGAATTATCTCACAACCATAAGTATATGCTAATCATTTAAGGTCTGATAATAGATAATACTATCTATTGTTAGACCTTTTTTAGTATCTTCTAATTATTTTAATAAATGAGAAAAATTATCGTTGACATAATAGGAAACGTGACGTATCATAGGTATTAAGAAGTGTGTTTATGTAACCCAACAAACAAGGAATGAATATGGAGGCATATATGAATCAACGTGGTATTGTGTTAGCAACATTCGGATCTATCTACGGAGATGCGGTGGAAGCATCAGTAGGAGCTATGGAACGACGGATTAAGGAAATGTATCCTGGTGTAGAAGTGCGTCGTGTATTTTTATCAGATGCATTAGTGGATAAATGGAATGAAAAATATGAAGCAAACGTATTTACTTTAACGGGTGCCATTGAAAGTTTGGCTACTGCAGGGGTAACGGAGATTTTTGTTCAGCCATTTGCATTAGTATGGGATCAATGTTATGTACAAATGCGTAAAGAAGTGATGAAAGAAGCTCATGATCGTGGCTTGCATGCTACAGTAGGCAAACCATTGTTGAACTCTTTAGGGGTGAAAAATTATGCAGATGATTACTCTGATACCATAGAAGCAATCATTAAGCACATTAACATTCGTGCATTAAATAAAACTGTATTGCTTATGGCTAATGGTCAAAATCAATTGGAATACAGTGCGTTACAATTGAAATGTTTGTACGGAGCAGGGCAAAATGTGGTGGTATTCACAGCCAATGGATTCCCTAACTTTAAACAAGCACTGACATTGTTAGAACGCTTAGATCATCAAGAAGTATTGGTGGTGCCTTTGGCATTGATTGGCTCCGCTCACTTAATGGATTACTTAGGAGGTGAACGATCTGATTCTATTGCTACTTTGTTGGGACAACAAGGGTATGGTGTTTCCATTTGGAATGAAGGTTTAGGAGAAAATCCATACATTCAAGAATTATTTGTGAAACATTTATCCCAAGTGATTCGTAGTGCAGAACGTCGCACTTTGCGTCAACGTGAAACAGGAGAAGGCAAACCGGTTGTGAAACACGGCACTTTCAGAACTGCATAAGACAATGTGAACTATCGCATATCATGATACGTCATGGTATGCGATTTTTTGATTGTTAAAGGAATATGGAGTATAATGAAAGGTAATGATGACGAACGATGACGGTAATCTGAAAAAGTAGATGCCAACACAATTCATAACAAGGGGAATAGACTCATGGGACATACAAAGCTGACTAACTGGATACATGGACTACAGTTAGATGTAAAAGGATTACTTTGGTTTTCTGCACTATTTATGGTGTTTCGGATTGCCTTTATTGCACTCTTTCAAGATCAATTAGGGGAGGTTAGTTTAGGAGATATTCTTGAGGCACTATGGCTAGGGTTTCGTATTAGTTTAAAAACAGCAGGTGCTATTGTATTACTCAGTTTTTTATTTTCCACGCTACCCGGTGTTCTATGTAGAGAAGGGTGTAAATGGTATTCATCTTGGGCAATACGTCGATGGATGTATGGAATTAGTACCGCTATATTTACATTTTTATTTTGCTTACGTATTCCTTACTTTACAATCTTCCATGCTAGCTTTAATGCTATGATTATTAACGGAGCTCATGACGATATTGGAGCTACGTTGCAAACCGGGATTTCTGAATATGGATTGCTTTGGCGCTTACCCTTAGCGATTGTCTTCTGTGTTATTATGGTTTATGTCTTTATGAAAGTATATACCAACCGCACATGGAATATAGAAGTAAGTGGTAAGGCTAAACAAATTGCCACAGTATTAGGGTCTATTTTCTTAGTAGTTGCAGTGGGTATTGGATTACGTTTTGGCGGAGCTTTTACCTATAATGGTTCCATCCATTGGGAAAATGCAGCACGGACGAAGTCTAATCTATTAAATGAAGCGATTTTAGATGATGGACAAGCCTTGAAACGAGTGTCTACCATTTATGAACGGTCTAAACAAGCGAAGAAAATTACCATCACAGGAGCTGAGCTCAAAGATGTGATCCAATCTGTGGGAGGAAATCCACGGGCTGCTACCATTGATGAAGCTTTCACACGGACCATTACAGAAGAAAAATTACCTACTCAGCCGCATAATGTTATCTTTGTGTTAGGTGAAAGCTATGGTTTGTGGCCGTTCTTGCCAAACTATGAAGAATTAGGTACTTATATTGTACAAGAAGGCAAGGCAATTCAAAGTTCGCCAAAAGCGATGCACACGAAATATATGCTAGCTCATGGTACGGGCACTATGCCAGCTATTAATGGATTTGTCACAGGCTTAGCTGATGCTGGTTTATATCCGAACTATGAAGGGCAGTCCTATAAATCGAAGTATGGTACTGGTATTGCACAAATGATGAAGCATTTTGGATATAAAACAGTGTTCTGGTATGGTGGATTTGGGACTTGGCAAGATGTGGAACGATTTGCCCTAGCGCAAGGGTTTGACGAGTTCCATGGTGCGACTAGTTTCCCTTATGAAGGAGGTAATGCTTGGGGAGCCCCTGATGGAGATTTGTTTAAGGCGATTACCAATTATGTAAAAGGGGAAGAACCAGGTGAAAAAGTATTCCACTTTATTATGACATCCTCGAATCATCCACCGTATTCGGTAGATTTAGCAAAAGCTGGTTTTGATGCGTCAAAGGTAATTGGCAAAGGCGATGACTCTATCAAAAAGGATGACAAAACGGTGAACGAAATCGGCCATTTCTGGTATGCAGATATGACAATGGGTAACATGATTCGTGAAGTAGAAGCGATAGATCCTACGATGTTAACCTTGATTACAGGGGACCACTCTGAACGTTTTAGCTTTGCTACCCAAGTGGATATTCCAACTTTCTCGGCTATTCCTTTTATCGTTTATGGACAAGGTGTAAACCCTAGTTGGCTGAGTGAAAGTAGCTTCGGGGGAGCCTTACAAATTAATCCTACCTTGGCAGAGCTAGTAGGTCGTAAGGGCGATACCTATATGAGCTTAATGCCGAGCTTGTTTACAGCGCCTAAGATGGGCTTTAACCATCGATTATATGTTGACAATAGTGGTATACACGAACAAGGGGCATCCATGCCAGAAGAGTATGCGAAGTATATTAAAGCATTGCGGACCATTAGCGTATGGCGGATTGTTCGAGGGAATACGGTGGAGTAGTTTCTTTTTGTATAGGAGTGCATAGAGAATATGAATATTTTAGTAACAGGTGGCTGTGGCTTTATAGGTAGCCACTTCTTACGATACATGATGGACATCTATGCAAAGGACTTCTTTATATGCTTAGATGCGTTAACCTATGCAGGAAATAAGAATAATATAAAAGACTTACTAGAAGATTCTAGGTTGACTATGGTGGAAGGGAATATTCGAGATGCTTCTTTCGTAGATACTTTGTTTGTTACGTATAAGCCAGATGTGGTAGTGCATTTTGCAGCAGAAACTCATGTGGATCGAAGTATTATTGGACCACAAGTATTCTTAGAGACGAATGTTGTTGGAACAGGAATTTTATTAGATACTTGTTTACGACATGGTATAGAACGATTTCATCATGTATCTACTGATGAAGTATATGGCACATTACCCTTACAAGGAGGGAGCCCATTTACGGAACAAAGCCCATTACTACCTAGTAGCCCTTATGCAGCCTCGAAAGCATCCTCAGATTTGTTGGTGCTGAGCTATTATGAAACCTATGGATTACCGATTACTATTTCTAGATGTTCTAATAATTATGGAACACATCAATATCCGGAAAAATTAATTCCCCTTATGATACAATGCGCTTTGCAGGATGCACCATTGCCAGTTTATGGCGATGGATTGAATGTACGAGATTGGATTCATGTATTAGATCACTGTAGAGCCATTGATTATATCCTACATAAAGGTAGAGTGGGAGAGGTCTATAATGTAGGGGCTCGTGAAGAAATTTCTAATATTGACCTAGTGAAACGAATACTTGATATATTAGATAAGCCTTATGAACTCATTACCTATGTGGAAGATAGATTGGGCCATGACCGACGGTATGCCATCGACAGTAGTAAGCTGGAAAGCTTAGGATGGAAACGAGAGTATACTATGGAGGATACTTTAACAGGGATTGTGGAATGGTATAGGAAGAATATTATATAATTTGATAAATTGTATTGTTATATTGTGGTGAATTATGGAACTGTTAATTTTACAAGGCTTACAACAAGATATAAAGATTTTTCTGTTAAGTCCCATATTATGTGCTATTTTTAGATTTTTATTTATCTACTTTTTTGCACCTAATAAAACTTATAAAGGGCAGGAAAAGAAATGGTGTTCCTGCTTTAACTATGGGTTTTGGTGGGGTATGGACTTTAATGCCTATGTGCTACTATTTTTATTTTTGCTAGTCACATTGCCTTCATTGGGGCTTGAATCTATTTACGTTCATGGTGATTCTATTAGAGTGATTTTGGGAACTTTATATTTCCTTGTAGTATATATAGCTACATATAATTCAAATTTGCGATTAGGAAGAAATGCAGATAAAAGAAATTTGTTAGATATTTTCTTTAACCAAAATCATGGATGGTGGATTTTGCTATCCTTGCCAATCTATACAATAGGAATGTACTACTTCCTTAATTGGGTGTTAGAAGTAGAAACTCTCGTGGTACCAACAATTTATTCGAAACCTATGTACTATATAGTTAATACGATAATAGTGATAGCCACAGTAATCGTATATTATTGGTTTCGTTACGGTGGCACATTTAAACATCGTAATAAACCCGAATGGGACACAGTACCTGAAGTTGTTAAGCAAGATATGTTTTTTGCGAAAGCTTGTATTGATGATTTAATTGCTTTTGAATTAGCTATTCGAACAAAACCGCAAGAAATATTAGCACATAGTGATGCGGAGTCTATTCAGATTTTAAAACCTTTAATTAAGGTTGAACAGGATTTAGTAGGTACGATTTGGAATTCTTTGTGCAGAAAAACGACTGGACCAAGAATTAAAAAGCCTAAAAAGATATTTTTAATCGTAGAAGAAAGTTATAGTCAGTTCGCATTTGATGATGTATATAAAGATATCCCAATTGCTAATGCAGGACGACGTATTCGTGAACAAAGTACTACAATTAGCATTGATAATTTTTTAGCAGGCGGCTTAATATCTCAACCATCTATTAGTTCAATGTTAAATGGTATTTTCGATGTCAATTTAGAGTTGAATGAAATGTTTTATTTTTGGAATCATCGATTACCAACATCATTGGCTCAACAGATGTCGAAGCTAGGATATACAACTTCATTGTGGTATGGAGGATCCTTATCCTGGTCGAGTTTAGGTTTATTTGCTAAGGCTAATGGCTTTCAAAAATTGTATTCAGGATTTGATATTACACCTAGTGATACACCATATACGTGGTTGGGCGTATATGATCATCTTTTTTTTGATGGAATACAAAAAAAACTACAAGAACAAGATCAAGATACATTTGAGTTTCATTTTATTTATACTACGTCTAATCATGCGCCATATACAATACCAGTTGAAAAATATGGTCTTGAAAAAGAACAGTTTATTAAAATATTACCAACACATATACAAAAATACGTAAATGATATTGGAACATATGCGTATTGTGATGACTCTTTAACTCAATTTGTGCATTATATTCAAGAAACTTATGAAGATAGTCTAGTTATAGTAACGGGGGACCATACGAGAAGGTTGCCTATGCCATCTCAGGACATTAATAGGGTACACACCTTACGGGAGGATATTAGTACAGCATTTTATATGTCACATAAAGATTTTGACAAAGATTTATTAAATGGTGTAAGGATAGGAACGCATATGAATATTCTGCCAACTATTATGGAATTAATAGCGGCTAAAGAGCATGAATATATAAGTTTATTCCCATCTTTGTTTGAACAGCAAGAGCTTATTGTAACCCCATATCATTGGCTAAGTAATAGTCATATTGGTTTCTTTAAAGATCAACGTGTAGAGACTTTAGATGGAATGCCAGTATATGATTACAATTTAAAAGATATAGTTACATTACAACAGGCTTATATGGAAGTGACAGGTGCAATTCTTAGAAATCTAACAAAACCCTCTGTTTAATAGGTGCCTTACATTGTTATCATATAATTGTATAACATCAAAAATAAATGTTTCTATAATGAAATGTTTGAAAGGGAAAAAATGAGTAATTTATTTAGTACAAGCTTTAAATATCGTAAATTATTTGGTGATAAGGTTATGTTTATTGTTCCACACCAAGATGATGAGATGAATATGGCTGCTAGTGCGTTAATAGGAGCAATTAATGAGGGACTAGAGGTTATTTTAGTATATACAACGAATGGAGATTATGAATATCCCTTTGATATAAGGCAAAAAGAAGTTTATAATATGGCTGGAATTATAGGACTACCCTATGAGAATATAATATTTTTAGGGTTTGCGGATAATATATCTAATGAGTTGTTTAGTAATCCAGAACACATAGTGATAAGTCGTAAAGGAAATAATACCACTTATGGAAATGAAATTTCTCAAGATTTTTTTTCTAGTTCAACAGGTCAAGGCAAAACTTATACATTAAGAAATTATATGCTTGCAATAGAAAAAGTTATTTGTAAATATTTGCCGGACTCTATAGTAGCAACAGATTATGATAAGCATATCGATCATAGATTATGTTCTATTTGTGTTGAAAAAGTAATTGCTAAACTTTTGAAAGAAAATATTTGGAATGGAAATGTTTTTAAAGGGTTTGCATATTCGACAGGTTATGAAGGGGTAAGAGATTATTTTAAAATTCATTTATTATCAACAAAAGTAAAGTATAATGTACAGTTAGATAATCCTAGTTTGCTGTGGGAACATCGCGTGCGTTTACCAGTTACAGATATGTGCAGAGATTTAATGATTATAAACAATCCAATATATTGCGCGATGGCAGCACATATTTCACAAAAAGCATATAGTCGAGGAGAATTACTTATTAATGGGGACCAAGTATTTTGGGAGAAAAGAACTGATAATAAAGCATTACATGCAATATTTGATGTATCTAGTGGTGATGCAAATT
>NZ_RQVH01000038.1:0-6153 GCF_003992185.1 Veillonella sp. CNR 79/14
GAATTTATACAGACTTGAAAATCACATTATATATATTAGTTTCTGCTATTTTATCTTACAATATACCTAAAATGCATAGGATTTACTACTTCATTCTTTTATTGCATCATGTATTCATATAGTATTACACAAAAATGCTCATTCTATGCACAGAATTTACTTACTATACTACATTAAAATTATGCTAAGATAACCTTTTTCACTCTTTATCCTTTTTTACTGTATTCACAAACTGAAAAACGATGCCTTTATAGCCCCCTCTACTCCTAAGGAGCGTAGTTATGAGTAGCAGCCTTTGTGGCGCTCCTTACTGACCAAATTACGAAAATGCAAGAAGAGCACGACATGTTCCGGAGCAAACCTAACCACTATATTAGTTCGTGTCGGAATATGTCGTGCTCTTCCCTTTGCCCTATTTAGTTAAGATGCCACAAGGCTGCACAGCATCACAAAAGACGATTGTATTGTACCTATAACCTGTGCTATAATAAAGGCAACAAAAGAAGAGCCATCAACGTGTAGCTGGCGTTAGGCTCATCTCGAAAAAACAGAAATATGAGATTGCCTAACGTGTTAAGGTGTATGAGACCTTATACGTTAGGCTTTTTCATTGTCTACTTAAGTAGATCAACGAGCTGAATTACTAAACCAGCAATAGAAACCATCAAAGAGATTTTCTCATACTTAGTCATAGCAACCACCTCCTCCCATAATAGGAAGAGATGAGCCTAACAACACGTTAATGACTCTTGTAATTTTATTATAACATAATCTATTCGCACTGTTTATATTGACTTAACGCCATTAGTAACAGCAAACTAAGCAAAGCACAAGTTTGCAAATGATATCCTCACAAGGCTGCATAGCGAAGCAAGTAATAATTGTATTTAAATCCGAACTATGCTATACTTAGAGTATTAAAAAGAGCGCCCTTAACGTGTGGTTGGCGTTAGGCTCATCTCAAATAACGAAATCTGATAATGCCTAACGTGTATAAGTACTGGTAATACTTATCTTTACGTTAGGCATTTTCATTGATTATTTAAATAGATCTTTAAACAGGTCAATGATACTTACTATTATAGAAATTAGATACAGTAATAAACTATACGTTTCATACTTTCTCATAGTATCACCTCCCCCTATATTAGGAAGAGACGAGCCTAACTCACGTTAGTGACTCCCTTACCTTCATTATACACCTAACCATACCATGTACAAAATAACAATATTATGAACATCTATCTAAGGAACGCCACAAGGCTGCATAGCGTCACAAGAAACGATTGTATTGTGACTATAACCTGTGCTATAATTAAGACAACAAAAGAAGAGCCATTAACGTGCAGCTAGCGTTAGGCTCATCTCAAAAAGTATGAATTGAAATTGCCTAACGTGTTAAGGTGTATGAGACCTTATACGTTAGGCTTTTTCATTGTCTACTTAAGTAGATCAATGAGCTGAATTACTAAACTAGTAATAGAAATCATCAAAGAGATTTTCTCATACTTAGTCATAGCAACCACCTCCTCCCATAATAGGAAGAGATGAGCCTAACAACACGTTAATGACTCTTGTAATTTTATTATAACATAATCTATTCGTACTGTTTATATTGACTTAACGCCATTACTAACAGCAAACTAAGCAAAGCGCAAGTTTGCAAATGACAACGCCACAAGCACCCATCCCCAGAGGAACGCCGTTACGAGTAGCAGCCTTTGTGGCGCCCTTTACTGACCAAATTACGAAAATGCAAGAAGAGCACGACATGTTCCGGAGCAAACCTAACCACTGTATCAGTTTGCGGAGGAATATGTCGTGCTCTTCCCTTTATCTTATTTAGTTAACACCGCCACAAGGCTGCATAGCGAAACAAGAGACGTCTTAGCCTAAGATCGCTTTCATATCTTCTTCTGGTGTTGTAATCGGATGTAAGTTGAATTTTTCAACTAAGATGCCAAGTACTGTGCCGGACAAGAATTTTGGCAAGGATGGTCCGATGTAGATGTTGCGGATGCCTAAGGACAATAATGTTAATAGGATACATACCGCTTTTTGTTCGTACCAAGACAATACTAATGTCAATGGTAATTCGTTTACGTCACATTCAAAAGCGCCTGCTAATGCTACCGCTACTTGGATCGCAGAGTATGCATCGTTACATTGCCCCATATCTAGGATACGAGGCAAGCCACCGATTTCACCGATGTTAAGGTCGTTGAAACGATATTTACCACATGCAAGAGTCAATACCATAGTATCTTCTGGAGTTTGTTTTACGAACTCAGTGTAGTAGTTACGGCCTACTTTAGCACCGTCGCAACCGCCTACCAAGAAGAAGTGTTTGATAGCGCCAGCTTTTACTGCATCAATTACTTTGTCAGCTACGCCAAGTACTGTACCATGACCGAAACCAGTTGTTACTTCTGTACCGCCGTTGATACCAGTGAATTGTTGTGGCTCTTTGTAACCGCCTAATTCAATAGCACGCTCGATAACTGCAGAGAAATCTTTTGTACCATCTTCGTTGTGTTCCACATGACCACAGCCATCGAAACCAACCATGTCAGTTGTGAAGATGTTCTTAATGTATGTTTGTTTTGGTGGCATAATGCAGTTTGTTGTGAACAAGAATGCACCTGGAACGCCATCAAATTCTTTTTGTTGGTTTTGCCATGCAGTACCGAAGTTACCTTTCAATTGAGGATGTTTTTTCAATTCAGGGTACGCATGACATGGAAGCATTTCACCATGTGTATAGATGTTAACGCCTTTGCCATCAGTTTGTTCCAATAACATTTTAAGGTCATGTAAATCATGGCCTGTTACTACGATGAAAGGACCTGGTTCTACTGTTAAAGGTACAGTTGTTGGAACTGGAGTACCGTATGTAGTTGTGTTTGCTTTATCTAACAACGCCATGCAAGCAAGGTTGATGCCACCGAATTCCATCAATAGGCCTAACCATTCTTCTGCGCTGTGGTCTTTCGCCATTTCTACAAGGCCTTTTACGAACCAAGCGTCAACTTCTGGATCGTTATACCCCAATACTGCTGCATGCCATGCGTATGCAGCCATACCACGCATACCTAATAACAATGTGGAACGTAAGGATACGATGTCTTCATGACCTTTCCACAATTCTTCCCAATCAAAGTTAGGAATGTTAGCATCTAATTTATTGTGTGCATCGTTGATCACATCGATAAACTCTTGTACACGATCTTCGGAGAAGTTTACGTTTGTTACGCACATGAATAAACCACGTTTTAACAATTGTACGTTTTCTAACGTTACTTCTGTAGCTTGCATTGCACGAGCTAAACCGATCAACGCCGCTGTTAATTCGTCTTGTAAATTTGCAACCGGTGCTGTTTTACCACATACACCTTGTACTGTACAACCATTTGGTTGCGCTGTTTGTTCACATTGGAAACAGAACATACTCATAATAACCTCCTTGGGAACTTTGCCCATAAACATGTTTCCTACAACATACTTTGTTTTAGATATCGTTTCTATACACAACCATCCTACAACAGGAGTGCATAGCATTATCTTGTTATCTATGCATTTAGTATAGTATACTGAAAGCAGAAAAAACGTATCCTTGGCTACATTTTATATAGTTTTCCCTATACTTTTATTCATGCTATAATGAAAGTACAGAAATAAAGCATACTCTCTAATTTAACGGAGGTCCTATGTCGACATTACATCCTACATTAGAAACATACATGAATACGATTCAACAATCCCCCTTATGCGCATATATTACACCAGAAAATTTATCACTTTTTTTATCCCATGCAAATGTGAAGGTGCAAAGTTTCAAAAAAAACTCCTTCATCGCCATCGCCGGTGATCCTATGGAAGGCATTGGCATCTTATTAGAAGGTCGTGCTTTGTTAACGCGAGAAAACATGTTAGGACAACGAACTATCGTAACAGAGCTAGAGCCATCCTCTATGTTCGGGGAAGCCTTGCTCTTTAGTAACCATCCTCTGTGGCCTGCTACGATTGAAGCCACAAAAGATGCGATCGTTTTGTTTTTACCGATTGAAACTTTTACCAAAGCATTTCCGGACTGTCAAACTTGCCAAATCCAATTGCTCACGAACCTCATGCACGACCTATCCGAAAAGGCTATGCAACTGACCCGCAAAGTACATTATCTATCTCTCAAAGGGATGCGCGAGAAAATTTTTGCCTACTTTATGGACCTTCACCGAGTGCAAAAAAAGAACATCCTCACCTTGCCACACAATCGGCAAGAAATGGCAGATGTCCTCAACGTAAGCCGCACTGCACTCAGTCGCGAACTGGGACGTTTACAAGACGAACGGATTATCCAATTCCACGGCAAAGAAGTAGAGTTAGTGGATATTGAAACCATCGAAGATTTTTCATTTTAATATAAAAGGATGCTGCCTTAGCAGCGTCCTTTTTTCCTTCTAAACTGACACTTCTCCTACGTAAATTCTGCATCTATTAACATAAAATCCCCTACCGCATCCGATTCTTTCGTCCGGAAGTGTAGGGGATTATTGTATTCAATTTTATTCCTAGTGTCGTCCAGAAGTATCAAACCAAGGAGATACATCAAATTGTTCGTGAATAGTAGCACGTACCATAGCACTGCCCAAATAAATACCTAGCAAAGTGAGATGCAAGCGACTAAGCGGTGCTCGATCATAAATATGACTAAAATCCACTAATAATGGAGAGATACGTTCCAATACTTCATCAAACGATGTACTATCCCAATCAACGGCCTTACCAAAAGCAAGACGAGTTAACCCATTTTGGATACTAATATCTGTGAGTCCAGCTCGCTTGAATAAGCTAGGCAACATATATTCATCCACAGCCATCAATTTCAATAATGAAGAGTTAATACTTTCTACGACAATAGGCATCTTAACTGGCGTATCTTGTACTATGAAAGCTAATTCTTCATGGCTAAATCCACGGTAATCAAATACAAGA
Source organism: Veillonella sp. CNR 79/14 (assembly GCF_003992185.1). Lineage (NCBI taxonomy): Bacteria > Bacillati > Bacillota > Negativicutes > Veillonellales > Veillonellaceae > Veillonella > Veillonella sp. CNR 79/14. The sequence continues at coordinate 4,993 of NZ_RQVH01000038.1, forward strand.
GGATAGGAATTTCTCATAATTTGTTGGAATGACAAGGTGTCCCCAAAAGAGATACAACGCAAATATTCTAATTGCTGATACATATCTTCTTTTCGTGGCAAATCGCTCATGAATGGTTCAATATACTTTTCCAAATAATGGCGGAAATTTTCTACTGAATAGTTATTAGAATTTTTAGAATATTGTATGATCAATGAGATAGCTAATGCTTGCAAATGTCCCACTTGTAAATGTACTAAACTCTTCAATGCATCAACAGCTACCAAATATAATGTGCTAGATTGAGGTTGTTCCACCACATCTTTGAAAGTTTCTAAGAGGATTTCTTTCATCCACTCAGTAGAATTCGCTACATACGCCTTTTGTACATGTAATAAACTTTCTTGTAACGCTATATTTTCAAATAAATGCGTAGTTTCTTCCTCTGATTCAGTATCTAATTGCGCCAATATGGCTTCTGTAATCTCAGTAACCTTTTCTTCAGATTCAGGATTTAAAATACCGAATGCAGATTTATATTGAGCTACCGCTTTATCTAGTAATGTTTGCTCTTTTACAGCTAGTTTAATAGACGCCTCTGGTTGAGCCTCTATCGTCTCGGTAATCATACGTTCCGTTACTTTTGGCATAATTCTAGTCGCATCTTCTGCTTCTTCCGGCGGTTGTTCTTTCACAGCACGGACTAATTCTTCTGAGACTATACCTTCTACAAAATCATCTTCCACAGGATCTACGGATAGTTCTTCGTCTCGAAGAGCATAGGGATTTTGAAATGTCCTTCTTTGGTGTTCATAAGGATCATCATATGATAGCGAATCCACTATTTTGTTGCTAGTACTTCCTTTCTTATCCCGAAATAAGAAGTAGCAACATAAAAGAAATAGACAAATCACTCCTAAAATAACCACATATGGTCCATATCGCAATGAAAGTTCTATTAATCCATCCATAGAAAATCCTCCTAGTTATACTGCAATGTTATCTGTCTTTACTATCCTTATTATACCGATTTATGTGTATCTTTAAAAGTACTATTCATACTTTTACCTATAAAAAAGGAACTACCCTTAGGTAGTTCCTAGCGTGGTGGACGATGACAGGATCGAACTGCCGACATCCTGCTTGTAAGGCAGGCGCTCTCCCAGCTGAGCTAATCGTCCA
>NZ_RQVH01000039.1:0-5526 GCF_003992185.1 Veillonella sp. CNR 79/14
GTTTTAGGAGACTCTTATGATATTAGATGCTATTACTTATATCCTATAATAATTAAGATGTTAAAAAAATATGAGAATATAAGTGGGATTGATGAAGAAGTAATAGAATTTTTTGACAAACTAGCAAAGCAAGGTAAGATAATTGCAGTCGATTCAATAGAGGAGTTAGAAAGGATATGCCAATATGAAGTTTAATATAGGTCAAATTGAAGTAGGTCATGGCTGTAGACCTTTGGTGATTCCGGAAATAGGAATTAATCATAATGGTAGTTTAACAGTTGCTAAAGAAATGGTGTATGCGGCGTACCAAAGTGGTGCTCGTATTGTGAAACACCAAACTCATATAGTAGAAGATGAGATGAGTAGTGCAGCTAAGAGTGTAATTCCAGGTAATGCTGATATTTCTATATATGATATTATGGAAAAAGCAGCATTGAATGAATCTGATGAATACGAATTGATGAAATATACAGAATCTCTAGGTATGGAATTTATCAGTACTCCTTTTTCACGAGCGGCAGCAGAACGATTAGAAGATTTTGGAGTGAAAGCCTATAAGATTGGATCTGGAGAGATGAATAATCTTCCTTTAATTCGACATATTGCGCGGTTTGGTAAACCTATGATAGTGTCTACCGGCATGAATGATTTAGAAAGCATCAAACGGACTGTGGCAATCCTAGAGGAAGAACAAGTGCCATTTGCTTTGTTACATACAACGAATTTATATCCTACAAAACCAGAGTGGGTACGGCTAGGGGCAATGCAAGAAATGATGATGGTATTTCCACATATACCAATTGGACTTTCTGACCATACTTTAAATAATAATGCTTGTATTGCCGCAATGGCATTAGGTGCTGTTGTGCTAGAACGGCATTTTACAGACTCTATGAATCGTGTAGGGCCAGATATTGTTTGTTCGATGGATCCGAAGGACTTAAAAGCATTATTAAGTGCGGCTAATGAAGTGCCCCTTATGCTAGGTGGTAAGAAAGCACCTATTCAGGAAGAACAAGTCACTATCGATTTTGCTTATGCTACGGTTGTTACCATTGCAGATATCCGAGAAGGAGAGACTTTTACGAAGGATAATCTGTGGGTGAAACGACCTGGTACAGGTGCAATTTTGGCAAAAGATTTTGAAAGTATTATAGGAAAGAAAGCAAAGATAGATATTTCAAGTGATACTCATCTTACTTGGGATATGATAGAGTAATATTATGAAACGAATTGTTTTTATTACAGGAACAAGAGCTGACTATGGTAAATTAAAGTCTTTAATGTTATCAGTAGAAAAATCGGATAACTATGAATTACATGTCTATGTAACTGGGATGCATCTATTATCTGAATATGGTTCCACCTTCAAAGAGGTTGTGAAGGATGGGTATAACCATATTTATATTGCAAGGGAAAATATGCCTACCTATAACATGTCTGCTGATTTAGGAAAAGGTATTTCTAATTTCACTCGATATATAGGGGAAGTAAAACCGGATTGTATCGTGGTACATGGTGATCGTGGAGATGCCCTAATGGGATCTATTGTAGGGGCATTTAATAATATACATGTAATTCACATAGAAGGTGGCGAGATCACTGGCACGATTGATGAATCGATACGTCACGCAATTACAAGATTTGCCCATGTACATCTAGTAGCTAATGAACAAGCAAAAGAAGTCCTTTTAGCGATGGGAGAAGATGAAGAACGAATTAAAATTATTGGGTCTCCAGACATTGATATTATTAGACATAAAAAGTTGGGCTCCATTGATGATATAAAAGAAAAGTTAGGGATTTCATATAATTCTTATGCGATTTTATTATTTCATCCAGTTGTGACAGAAGTAAAGAAGCTGCAAGAGCAGGTAAAAGAGATTATTCAAGCTTGTAAAGAGAGTAGTAAGCAGTATATCGTGATTTATCCTAACAATGATACTGGGAGTCAAATTATTCTTGATGCTTATAAAGAATTAGAGAAGTGTAGCGCATTTACTATGTTTAAATCGGTAGGATTTGAAGATTTTTTAGTGCTATTACAAAATGCAGAATTTATGCTTGGTAATTCTAGTGCGGGCGTACGTGAGGCTCCCTATTTTGGTGTACCAACCATCGATATTGGTAGTCGACAAGAGGGACGGTATTCTGCAATAGATAAAAGTATTATTCATATTGAGTGTAAAAAAGATATAATTATATCGGCAATACAATCTTTACCATATAGATATGAAGTAGCTCATAGTTGGGGGGAAGGAAATAGTGCAAATCTATTTATGGAAATTTTGAACCACTCAGAGTTCTGGAAGACATCATTACAAAAACGTTTAAGTTATTAAGGATTGGGTTAGAATGTATCAAAATAAAAAAGTTCTTGCCATTATACCAGCAAGAGGCGGAAGTAAAGGGATCCCCCATAAAAATATTATTAGTTTATGTGGTAAACCATTGATAGCGTATACAATTGAGGCAGCTAATCAATCTACATATATTGATACAGTTATCGTAAGTACAGATGACGTTGATATACAAAGGATTAGTGAACAATATGGGGCATTAGTTCCATTTCTAAGAGAAGCTAAGATTGCATCTGATGAAGCAACAACAATTTCTGTGGTAGTAGACGCTGTGAAGCGATTGGAAGTAAATGGTGAGAAATTTGACGTTGTGATATTATTGCAACCAACATCACCGTTAAGGACTGCTGAGGAAATTGATGTAGCTATTGATATATTTTTTCAAAATAATATGCAAGGTATTGTTAGCGTTAATGTGGCTGAGGTTTCACCATTTTTGTTGCGCACGATTGAAGGCTCTCAATTACAACGTATTATAAGCAAGAATAGTACAATTCGAAGACAGGATATGCCAACATATTACGAGGTAAATGGAGCCATTTATATTAATGCAATTTCAGATATTAAAGAATCGTTGAGCTTTAATGATAATCCAATTCCATATATTATGAGTTGTGAACATTCCATTGATATTGATACTTGGGATGACCTTGAAAAAGCAAAATACTACTTGAGCAATAAACGAGGGTAGAAAAATAAATATTTGAATGAGGATTTTGGTACGCATTGTACATTAGATGAATAAGTGTTTATTTAATGTAAACTACTCTTTTATAATTTATAGATGTACCTTATAACCTGTTGTTGAATACAAAGCGTAAACTTGATACAATAAAGAACGAATAAAAGACTATCACGTAAGGTGATAGTCTTTGTCATATGTGGATAGATAAGAGGAAGTTTATGAATACAGTTAGTGTGTTAATTTTAACGAGAAATGAAGAACAAAACATCAAAGATTGTATAGAAAGTTGTCAATCCTTTGCTGATGAAATTCTTGTCATCGATGATGGCAGTGAAGATAATACAGTATCTATTGCGGAATCGTTAGGAGCAAAAGTATTGCATCGATCCATGAATGGCGATTGGGGCGCACAACAAACATTTGCTATAGGACAAGCTAGCAGTCATTGGATATTCTTTATTGATGCAGATGAACGGTGTAGCCCAGAATTATGTGAAGAAATTAAATTGGCTATACAAGGAGAAGATTTAGCGTATTGGATACAGCGGCATAATCGCTTTCATCATAATGTAGCCACGCATGGAGTATTACGTCCAGATTATGTATGTCGGTTGATGCCGAAAGAAGATTCTTATGTAGAAGGATATGTTCATCCTGCGATTATTACACCTTACGATAAGAAGCAATTAACAGCACCTATGTACCATTATACCTATGATAATTGGGATCAATATTTTAATAAACTTAACAAATACACAACCTTATCGGCAGAAAAATATAAAAAGGCGAATAAATCGGTATCCTTTTTGAAAGATATTGTATTTCGACCATTTTGGGCATTTCTTAAAATGTATCTTTTACAAGGTGGCATTTTAGATGGAAAAATGGGGTGGGTCTTGTCTGTGAATCATTATTTTTATACGATGACAAAATATGTGAAGTTGTATTATTTATATAAATCTAATGGTAAGTTGTAATTAAGCGTTATACGATTACGGTAAGGAGTTCCCATGCGAGTTGCCATATTAGAAAGCATTATCATGCCAGCAGGTCATGAAGTAGAATTTGATAGAATCCTTGTGAATGAAATGAAACGGCAAGGACATGAACCTATGTTTTTTGTACCGGAAAAATTCCCTTTTAAGGTTGATTATGGAGTGCCTGTTCATGAGTTACAAGGTGGCGAAGTTGTGACGTATGCAGGAGCTACTTGGTATCAAAAACTATGGCGATCCGTACAACGTGAGAAACGGCGTGTAGCCTGGTTTAATAGTGCGTATGAATTAGCAAAACAAGGGGCTTGTGATGCCATAATTATTCCTACAGCCACGTATCGGTATATTAAATCTTTGATGAGAAGTGAATTAAAAAACTCACCAGTTCCTGTACATATTATATTTCATGGTATCAATCCTAAGGAGCAACCTAAGTTTGAAAAACAGGCTAGACGAATACAAGCATATAAGAATATTCATTTGCATGTTATTACATTGCGAAATGATTTTGTTAATAGTGGGTTGACCAATGTGCAATTAGTAGCTCCACCTGTATTTAAGCCAGTATATAATAAAAGTAATATTGTAAAAGATAAAGAAGAACCACTACGAATTGGTTTTTTTGGACAATTCCGCAAAGAAAAAAATCTAGAACCGTTTATACAAGCCTTTATCCATGCAAAGTTTTCAGTACCTGTTGAATTAGTAGTACAAGGTGCAACTGCAAAGCCTGAGGATACAGCATTATTTAGTTCACTTATAGAAAAGTATAAACATACTCCAAATATCGTATTTAGACATGAAAATCTAATTGGTAAAGATTGGGAGGACGCTTTATTATCTGTAGACGCTATTGCAATGCCTTATGCAGCGGAGAGGTATAGATACCATTGGGGAGCGATGCTATTTACAGCCATTGGATATAACAAACCAGTACTAGTGTCTCCAGAGTTAAATCCAGAGGTATTAGAACAATTTCCTGTTGGATGTGTGATACAATCATTAGAAGAAACGGATATTATTTGTGCTATGCAAGAATTAGTAGACTTGTTAAGTACAAAAAAAGCAGAAACTAAAGTTGCCTTGGAAAAGGCTAATGAGGTATATAGTCATGAGGCGCTAATTCGAGGAATTTTGGAAGAAAAGCTAGAATAAAATAATTATAGCTACATATTATAAATAACTAGTAAAGATCTAGTAAATGAGGTAATGATAATAAACGGATGATTAATAAAAAGTGCCATGTTTTTACTCCTGCGCATATTGTAGATATTATGCTCGATGAAGTAGGATATATAGAAAACTTATATGGAAAAAGTTTTTTAGAGAATTCCTGTGGAACTGGACATATCCTGTGCAAGGCAGTTAAAAGATATATAAAAGATTGTAGAAAAAATAAAATTAATGATGCTCAAATTAAAATTGGATTAGAGAATGATTTTTTCGCAGTAGAATATGACGCGTTGAACTTTGAACAGTGTAAAAG
>NZ_RQVH01000041.1:0-3244 GCF_003992185.1 Veillonella sp. CNR 79/14
AATTTATGATTTGGTCTCTTAGAGTTGACTCTAAGGGTTAGACCAAGCACATAGATTCTCTAAATTAACTTATAAGGTGAGAGCATCCGAAAGGATGACTCTAAAGCAAAAGACATAACCATATGTCACTATCAAGTAAAGATAGTAAGGGCATACGGTGGATGCCTTGGCTATACTGGCCGAAGAAGGACGCGGTAAGCTGCGAAAAGCTACGGAGAGGTGCAAGCGACCATTGACCCGTAGATATCCGAATGGGGGAACCCGGCAGAGTGAAGCTCTGTCACCCATACCAGAGAGTATGAGGAGGGCACCTGGGGAACTGAAACATCTAAGTACCCAGAGGAAAAGTAATCAAACGAGATTCTCTTAGTAGCGGCGAGCGAACGGGGAAGAGCCCAAACCGGACTGGTTCGCCAGACCGGGGTTGAGGACTGCTAACAAGCATAAATGGGATAGACGAACCGACTTGGAACGGTCGGCCGAAGAAGGTGAAAGCCCTGTAGTCGAAATCCTGCATATGTGGAGCAGTATCCAGAGTACCACGAGACACGTGAAACCTTGTGGGAAGCAGGGGGGACCACCCTCCAAGGCAAAATACCAGTATGGACCGATAGCGCATAGTACCGTGAGGGAAAGGTGAAAAGCACCCCGGGAGGGGAGTGAAAGAGAACCTGAAACCGTATGTCTACAAACAGTCGAAGACCGTATAATTGCAGGTCGACGGCGTGCCTATTGAAGAATGAACCGGCGAGTTACTGTCACTAGCGAGGTTAAGCGGAAAACGTGGAGCCGAAGCGAAAGCGAGTCTGAATAGGGCGAGGAGTTAGTGGTAGTAGACCCGAAACCGTAGTGATCTATCCATGGCCAGGTTGAAGCACAGGTAAAATTGTGTGGAGGACCGAACTCGTGAGCGTTGAAAAGCTTTGGGATGAGTTGTGGATAGGGGTGAAATGCCAATCGAACACGGAGATAGCTGGTTCTCCCCGAAATAGCTTTAGGGCTAGCCTCATGGTAAAGAGTATAGGCGGTAGAGCTCTGATCGGGCTAGGGCCCACACCGGGTACCGAACCTAGTCAAACTACGAATGGCTATACTTATACATGGGAGTCAGACTATGAGTGATAAGGCCCATAGTCAAGAGGGAAACAGCCCAGACCACCGACTAAGGCCCCCAATGCTGCATTAAGTGGCAAAGGATGTGGAGTTTCCAAAACAACCAGGATGTTGGCTTAGAAGCAGCCACCATTTAAAGAGTGCGTAATAGCTCACTGGTCGAGAGACTCTGCGCCGAAAATGTCCGGGGCTAAAATGCAGAGCCGAAGTCGTGGCAATGGTAGCAATACCATTGGGTAGGGGAGCGTTCTTATTGGATTGAAGCAGTACCGGAAGGAGCTGTGGACTGGTAAGAAGTGAGAATGCCGGTATGAGTAGCGAAAAGAAAGGTGAGAATCCTTTCCACCGAAAGCCTAAGGGTTCCTGAGCAACGATCGTCGTCTCAGGGTAAGTCGGGACCTAAGCCGAGGCGGAAAAGCATAGGCGATGGACAACAGGTTGAAATTCCTGTACTAGTATGAATTGTTTGATCGATGGAGTGACGCAAACAGGTAGGTTAGCATGCGATTGGAAGTGCATGTTTAAGCGTGTAGGTTGAGTAATAGGTAAATCCGTTACTCTAAAAGCTGAGGCGTGATGACGAGCTCATAAGAGCGAAGTAATTGATCCTAAGTTGCCGAGAAAAGCTTCTAGGTAGAGACATACTACCCGTACCAAAACCGACACAGGTAGGCGGGGAGAGAATCCTAAGGTGCGCGGGAAAACCCTCGTTAAGGAACTCGGCAAAATGCATCCGTAACTTCGGGAAAAGGATGACCCATGTAGTGTGAAAGCTTGTAACGGCTCTAGCATGAATGGGTGGCACAAGAGAGGCGCAAGCGACTGTTTACCACAAACACAGGTGCCTGCTAAAGCGAAAGCTGACGTATAGGTGCTGACACCTGCCCGGTGCTGGAAGGTTAAGAGGAGGGGTTAGGAGTAATCCGAAGCTCTGAATTGAAGCCCCAGTAAACGGCGGCCGTAACTATAACGGTCCTAAGGTAGCGAAATTCCTTGTCGGGTAAGTTCCGACCCGCACGAAAGGTGTAACGACTTGCGCACTGTCTCAACGAGGGACCCGGTGAAATTGAAGTACCTGTGAAGATGCAGGTTACCCGCGACTGGACAGAAAGACCCCATGGAGCTTTACTGTAACTTAGGATTGATTTTAGTTAATGAATGTACAGGATAGGTGGGAGACGTAGAAGCTAGGGCGCTAGTCTTAGTGGAGTCGCTGTTGGGATACCACCCTTTGATTAATTGAAATCTAACGGGAAGAGTAACGACCTTCCGGACAGTCCTAGGTGGACAGTTTGACTGGGGCGGTCGCCTCCTAAAGAGTAACGGAGGCGCCCAAAGGTTCCCTCAGAGCGGACGGAAATCGCTCGAAGAGTGTAAAGGCAGAAGGGAGCTTGACTGCGAGACCAACAAGTCGAGCAGGGACGAAAGTCGGGCTTAGTGATCCGGTGGTGCCGAGTGGAAGGGCCATCGCTCAACGGATAAAAGCTACCCTGGGGATAACAGGCTAATCTCTCCCAAGAGTCCATATCGACGGGGAGGTTTGGCACCTCGATGTCGGCTCATCACATCCTGGGGCTGAAGTAGGTCCCAAGGGTTCGGCTGTTCGCCGATTAAAGTGGTACGTGAGCTGGGTTCAGAACGTCGTGAGACAGTTCGGTCCCTATCCATCGCGGGCGAAAGAAACTTGAAGGGGGCTGCTCCTAGTACGAGAGGACCGGAGTGGACGAACCGCTGGTGTACCAATTATCCTGCCAAGGGTACAGTTGGGTAGCTACGTTCGGGACGGATAAACGCTGAAAGCATCTAAGCGTGAAACCAGCCTTGAGATGAGGTTTCTCATAGCATAAGCTAGTAAGATCCCATGTAGACGACATGGTTGATAGGCCAGGTGTGGAAGTGCTGCAAGGCATGGAGCTGACTGGTACTAATAGATCGAGGGCTTTACTTAAACAACAAACTTGTAAGTTAATATATTATTTTTCTATGTAGTTTTCAGGGAACACCCTGACAAATTCAGTGACGATGGCTACGAGGAACCACCTGTTCCCATCCCGAACACAGTAGTTAAGCTCGTAAACGCCGAAAGTACTTGGCTGGAAACGGCCTGGGAGGATAGGAAGTTGCTGATTAA
>NZ_RQVH01000042.1:0-4244 GCF_003992185.1 Veillonella sp. CNR 79/14
TGCTAGGTTTGTTGTGATCATGCATTATGCATTTCACATAATACTAATTATAGGTAAAGGACTGACACTAGTGTCAGTCCTTTCCTATTAGCATTATGTAACTCTAAAATTCAAAAATCTAAAAGCTAGTATGTATTGAATTTAACATTCTTTGATAGTTAATTCAGCTGTACAATGTGGACAGCGTGTTGCATCGTCAGCAATAGCTTCACGGCAATAGTCACATTTACGGATTTCCACCGGTGCTTCTGCAGGTGTAAATCGTTTAATTTGGCTGATGATAGCGAAAATACAAAAAGCAATGATAAGGAATTCAAAGACTGTATTTAAGAACATACCATAAGCCAAGACAGGGATACCAGCCGCTTTAGCTTCTGCTAAAGTCGCTGGAGCAGTACCAGTAGTTAAAGGGATGAATAGATTAGAAAAGTCCACTCCGCCTAATAATAATCCGATAGGAGGCATAACCACATCGTTTACTAAAGAAGTAACAATTTTACCGAAAGCGGCGCCAATGATAACGCCGACTGCTAAGTCTACTACATTGCCGCGCATGGCAAAGTCTTTAAAATCTTTCAAAAAGCTCATACTAATCTCCATTTCAAAATTCATACAATAAAAAGTATACCATACATTATAATAGAAATATATCGAAAAAGCTAGATGTAATCATGTACATGAAATAGTTGGATACACGACCTTGTATAGATTGTAAAAAAGCTGTCATACCGTTAGACGTTTAGGTCTAGGGATGACAGCTTTTGTATTAACGATGATGATCAACTTCTTGAATGTTTGCATAGTTCCGATATAATTCATTGGGTAATTTAGTAGTAATAATAGACGCCTTATCAATGGTGGCAAAAGTAACAGATGAAATGCGATCAAATTTAGATGGATCTGCTAAGACAAAGGCATTGTGACATTTATGTAATGCTTTTTCTTTCACAGCAGCATCGAGAGGATCTTCTGTGGTAAAGCCAGATTTATAACTTATACCATGAGCACCAAAGAAGCCTTGTGTAAAGTTATAGGAATCTAATTGATTAAGAGCTACACTACCGACAATAGATGATGAAATAGGATTTACAGTGCCACCTAATAAGATGACTTTCATATGCCGCGATGCTAAATGGGTAGCATGATGAATACCATTAGTCACAAAGGTAGCATTGGTGTGAGGTATATAATGTAATACCATTTCAGTGGTGCTGCCAGCATCAATGAAGATAAAACCAGAAGGGCTGATTAATTCAGAGGCAGCTAAGGCAATAGATTCTTTTGCATCGCGATACATAACGGATTTAGGGAGTATATCTATATCCGTTGTGGTATGGTCAATGGTGAGGCTGGCAGCGCCACCGTGAACCTTTTGCAATAAACCTTTGTTGTGGAGATAGGCTAAATCTCTGCGTATTGTGGGCGCTGAAGAAGATAAGGCTGTCACCAATTCGTGTACAGTGACCACCCGATTTTGTTTCAAGCGTCGTAGAATCGCAGAATAACGTTCTTCAGGAAGCATAGTAAAATCACCTCCAATTTATGATGAACCTAATACTGCTTAGGAAAACGTACCTATTATTTTTCCTATATTCATGGTAATATAAATGGCAAATAAATTATAGTAGTCTATGGTGGTTTTCATCAAAATGTATAAAAGTAAAGACTATATTTTGCGATAAATTAATAATCCGCTCTAGGCGGATAGAGATTGCATCATACAGATGAGGAGATACGTATGAAAATAACAAAAATGCATGGTTTAGGAAATGATTTTATCGTTTTTTTTGATGATGGTAATGTATCATTTGATGTGACGGATATGGCACAACGCCTCTGTGATCGTCATACTGGTATCGGAGCAGATGGTCTGGTTATTGTCATGCCTTCTGAGGTGGCAGATGTGCGCATGCGCATTATCAATTCTGATGGCAGTGAAGCTGAAATGTGTGGCAATGGCATTCGCTGTTTTGCGAAGTATGCCTACGACCGCCAAATCATTGATACAGAAGTGTTTACTGTAGAAACCTTGGCGGGCATTATGACGCCAACGATTATTGCGGAAAACGGCGTGGCCAAACTGGTGAAAGTCAACATGGGGAAACCTACATTTTCTGCGAAGGATATTCCTATGGACATAGAATCAGATAAAGTCATAGACTATACTATTGATGTAGACGGCACATCCTATGTGGTAAGTTCTGTACTGCTAGGGGTACCGCATACAGAAGTATTTGTAGAGGATGTAACAGCAGTTCCATTGACAGTATTAGGACCAAAGATGGAAAAACATCCACTCTTCCCCAAAGGGACAAATGTGAACTTTGTGCAAGTGGTGGACGAAAATACTGTGAAAGTCCGCACTTGGGAACGTGGTGCAGGAGCGACCTTAGCCTGTGGCACAGGCTCTTGTTCTAGTGCTGTGATGGCGCATGAAAAAGGACTGACTGGACGTTCTGTAGATGTGGAGTTATACCAAGGTGTTTTACATGTAGATTATGACGAAGATGGCACGGTATATATGACAGGACCTGCTACGGAGGTGTTTAGCTTGGACTTAGAGGATGTTACTTGCTAGATGGGTGCTAGCAATACAATGCGCTTCTAACACAAAAGAGGAAAGTTGATCAAGTGGAGTCAACTTTCCTCTTTTTGTATGAGTTATTATGAATTAGTTTTTAGCTGAACTTTCTTTCCAAACTTTTTCATAAATGCTGTCTGTGTCGTAGCATCTAATTTGTCTACGGTTAGAATTAAGCCGTCTACATTCGGTGTTGGTGTTACAGCTAGGATAGTGCCATGGGGCTCCAATTGACGATATAAGTAAGCGGCATCGGTTTGTAAATTGTCAAAGTCACCTAAGCTATAACTACCAGTAGTAATGATGTGATTATCTAAGAAGTGTTTGTCTTTAATATAGGCGGTTTCTGCAGTGATAGCTTTCACATCGCTAGAAGATGTAAAGGAAATGACTAATTTACCATCACGCCAGAACATAGCGCCACGATGGTGGAAATCGTAATTCTCGCCAAATGTTTTCTTGACCAGAGCGCGTGCCGTTTCTTCCATTTGTTGTTGCTGAATTGTGTGCTGAATGGCAGTAGCTTCTTTAGAGAAAAGTAAACGATATGTAATTTCTGCAGCTTCACCACGAGTGATATATTTTTCTGGATTGAATAAGCCTTTTGTACTGTAATTGATGAATCCCCATAAAGCTAGTTCACGTACTGATGATTGAGCCCAAGGAGCGATAAATTTCTGATCACTAAAGTGGATGGCATCGAGAGCTGTTGGGTCTTCAGTACGATATCCTTGGTAGTGTAAAAACTTATCAGCAACCACGGCAAACTCTTGGCGAGACATATACTGTTCTGGGCGATACGTATTGTCACCATAACCGCTGATAATATTAGCCCTTGCTACACTTTCAATAGCTAGAGAAGACCAACGGTCGGAAGTGATGTCTGAAAATGAACTAGCTAACATAATAGATGGAGTATCTCCAATCATATTGCTAAATAAAGAGGCAGCTTCCTCACGAGATAGTGGGTCATTGGGTTTGAATGTGCCATTGCGATATCCACTCATTATACCTTCTTTTGTCATTTTAGTAATTGATTCATAAGCCCAAAAGTTACTAGGTACATCAGTAAATCGATATTTTTGTACTCGATCAAAGGTAGAAATCGTATTTGGTTGAGAATATGTAAATGTGTTAGGTGTGGTTACCATAGTGCTTGTAGATAGTGAGTTGCTAGTTTGTGCTTGTAGTAATACTATAGGCAATGCAGTTAGCAATAGTGCAGAATAAATGCGTTTCATGGTGTGCCTCCGAATTAGGAAACTAAAAAATGTTTTACTATATGTATCATACCATATTTGAAAGATTCACTCCATGCGAAAAGAGTGATATTTATCAATGAATTTACTATTGAAAAAGTTGAATTATAGAGCGATGGTTATCTCTTTCATGAGTTTTGGTTATAGCACTATTTTTAAGTAGGAATTAGAGACTGAAAAGACATGTGTATTTTAATAGAAGATTTGATATGTATTAAAATACATAAAAATTATATAATCCTTGATGCTATAAGGATTGATGAGACTAGGGAAAACATGTGATTTTTGCTACAAATGAACTGGTTGATAATGACTAGCAAAATGGTATAAAAATGGTTTCTTGCTAATATTGCAAGTCTTTTGTAATTACAGAAAAATTACTATATAATAAAATTATCGTAAAA
>NZ_RQVH01000043.1:0-1159 GCF_003992185.1 Veillonella sp. CNR 79/14
ATTATGCTTCGATAGCTGTAACAACACCAGCGCCTACTGTATGGCCACCTTCGCGAATCGCGAAACGTAAACCTTCTTCAATAGCGATTGGAGTGATAAGCTCGATGTTCATAGTGATGTTATCACCAGGCATACACATTTCTGTACCTTCTGGTAAGCTGATAACGCCAGTTACGTCAGTTGTACGGAAGTAGAATTGTGGACGATAGTTGGAGAAGAATGGAGTATGACGGCCACCCTCTTCTTTTGTCAACACGTATACTTCTGCTTTGAATTTAGTGTGAGGTTTGATGGAACCTGGTTTAGCCAATACTTGACCACGTTCGATGTCTTTACGATCGATACCGCGAAGAAGTGCCCCTACGTTGTCACCTGCTACTGCAGATTCCAAAAGTTTACGGAACATTTCAAGACCTGTAACTGTAGTGCTGGATGGTTCTTCTTGAAGACCAACGATTTCTACTACGTCACCTACGTTGATTTGACCACGTTCTACACGACCAGTTGCTACTGTACCACGACCAGTGATTGTGAACACGTCTTCGACAGGCATCAAGAATGTTTTGTCTGTGTCACGTTCTGGAGTTGGGATGTATTCGTCAACGCGAGCCATCAATTCGTTGATTGCTTCTACGTATGTAGCATCGCCTTCTAATGCTTTCAATGCAGAACCTGCCACAACTGGGATGTCATCGCCAGGGAATTCGTAGCTGGAAAGCAATTCACGGATTTCCATTTCTACTAATTCTAATAATTCTTCATCGTCAACCATGTCTTTTTTGTTCATGAATACAACGATAGCTGGTACACCAACTTGGCGAGCTAACAAGATGTGCTCACGAGTTTGTGGCATAGGGCCGTCAGCTGCAGATACAACTAGGATAGCACCGTCCATTTGAGCAGCACCAGTGATCATGTTTTTAACATAGTCAGCATGGCCTGGGCAGTCAACGTGTGCATAGTGACGAGTGTCTGTTTCGTACTCTACGTGTGCAGTGTTGATTGTGATACCGCGTTCACGTTCTTCTGGAGCTTTGTCGATCATGCTGTAGTCTTGGAAGTCAGCTTGACCTTTTTCAGCAAGAACTTTAGTGATTGCTGCTGTTAAAGTAGTTTTACCATGGTCAACGTGACCGATAGTACCAATGTTAACGTGTGG
>NZ_RQVH01000044.1:0-836 GCF_003992185.1 Veillonella sp. CNR 79/14
TCTACATATTTTTTGTTCGCTGCATCGCCATCTTTTTCTGCATCCGCTACATTAGTAATTTTCATACCACCAGCATTAATGCCATCTTTACCGATTGTTACAGTTTTAGTGTCACCTGCTGCTCCACCTTGACCTGCTGCTGTATTAGCAATAGATACACCATCTGTACCTAATGTAACTTTAGAGCCTGTTGTACCATCTCCACTGCTGATAGATGTAATATTTTTCAAATCACTAGCAAGTTTTACATTTAATGTATCTGCTGCAGTAGCATCTTTTTTCACAGTGATATTGTTTTGACCGTGGATGTTTAAAGTTTCTCCTAATTTACGAGTTACTTTATCTGCTGTTGCATCATCACCGTTGAATGTCATACCACCGTCTACTAAGTTAGTAATTCTTGTGTCCAAATTAGTAATCGCTGTATTTTGTCCAGCATTGGTAGCATCTAATTTTTCGATTGCCTCTTTAATAGTCCCAGCTTCTTCTGTTGTACCATCTGCTTTAGTAACGTTGAATTTTGGACCTGTTATAGTTCCATCTGCTGCAATTGTAGTTCCACCAATGATAGCGCCAATTTCAGATTTAGCAGTATATAATTGACCGCCGTTTACAGCATCTTTGGAGTTTGCTGCTACTTTGCCATCTGCAATATTGGACAAGGTAGTAGGCGCTGTAGTTTCTCCATTAGGATTTACTAAACGAGCTTGTGGAGTTTTCACTTCTTCTGGTGCTTTACCGTTGTTTTCCTCAGCAGTTTTTACAGTACCATCAGCTTTTACTTCATCAGCTTTGTAATATTTACCATCTTTTGCTTTAACAACACGGTCGCCAGC
>NZ_RQVH01000045.1:0-703 GCF_003992185.1 Veillonella sp. CNR 79/14
GGTGATACAGCAGCTAATGGTCGTGACGGTAAAGCTGGTACATCTGGCGCACAAGGCTTAACTGGTAAAGACGGCTTAAATGACAAAACGTTAACAGATAAAGTAAATGCATTGCGTAACGGCGAAGCTGGATCTGTGGTATATACTAACGAAGCTGGCGACCGTGTTGTTAAAGCAAAAGATGGTAAATATTACAAAGCTGATGAAGTAAAAGCTGATGGTACTGTAAAAACTGCTGAGGAAAACAACGGTAAAGCACCAGAAGAAGTGAAAACTCCACAAGCTCGTTTAGTAAATCCTAATGGAGAAACTACAGCGCCTACTACCTTGTCCAATATTGCAGATGGCAAAGTAGCAGCAAACTCCAAAGACGCTGTGAACGGTGGTCAATTATATACTGCTAAATCTGAAATTGGTGCTATTATTGGTGGTACAACAATTAATGAAAACGGCAAAATTACAGGACCAACTTTTAACATTACTAAAGCAGATGGTACAACAGAAGAAGCAACGACTATTAAGGATGCCATCGATAAATTAAATGCTACTAATGCTGGACAAAATACAGCGATTACTAATTTGGACACAAGAATTACTAACTTAGTAGACGGTGGTATGACATTCAACGGTGATGATGCAACAGCAGATAAAGTAACTCGTAAATTAGGAGAAACTTTAAACATCCACGGTCAAAACAATATCA
>NZ_RQVH01000046.1:0-511 GCF_003992185.1 Veillonella sp. CNR 79/14
GTCGTAACAAGGTAGCCGTATCGGAAGGTGCGGCTGGATCACCTCCTTTCTAGGGAGACATACACTAGCACAAGATGTTAGATGTCACACTAGGTCGACACTTTGGTCACCTTTATTGTTCAGTTTTGAGAGGTCAACTCTCATATGTAGGCCTATAGCTCAGCTGGTTAGAGCGCACGCCTGATAAGCGTGAGGTCGGTGGTTCAAGTCCACTTAGGCCTACCAGTGCCTTTCTTCGATGAAGAAGAGCTAATATATTAAGTCCTATCTTAAGATGGAAGAAATTCCTAATAAGGATAGATTCCGAATACAAGATAGACTCACATGGGGGCGTAGCTCAGTTGGGAGAGCACCTGCCTTGCAAGCAGGGGGTCAGGAGTTCGAATCTCCTCGTCTCCACCATGTTCTTTGAAAACTGCATAGAAGATAATAAAATTTATGATTTGGTCTCTTAGAGTTGACTCTAAGGGTTAGACCAAGCACATAGATTCTCTAAATTAACTTATAAGGT
>NZ_RQVH01000047.1:0-408 GCF_003992185.1 Veillonella sp. CNR 79/14
TTTTTTCTTTTTTTTTTGGTTTTCTTTTATAATTACATCCCCCTTGTTTGGTCTGAATCGTCTTCGCTTCTTATTCTTTCAAATTCTGGTTAACTTTAGAATTACTTCCCCATTGAGGGGACTGAAACTTAAAATAGGAACTGAAATTAACAAGTTTGCGTGCACTTTAGAATTACTTCCCCATTGAGGGGACTGAAACGTCTTATTTTCAAGACCTAAATATTTGATTGCCTTTAGAATTACTTCCCCATTGAGGGGACTGAAACAAGTCGTCTTCAATCTCGACAGATTGAACCAAACCTTTAGAATTACTTCCCCATTGAGGGGACTGAAACTACATCAAAAAAATGTAAATTAAAGAAAAATAAAATAAAAATTTACTAACAGTTTTATGGAATTGAAAATAAT
>NZ_RQVH01000048.1:0-365 GCF_003992185.1 Veillonella sp. CNR 79/14
GATCACTTGAACTTACCATTAGCCACAGGTACTTTAAAAGTAGCTGGTACAGCTGACCAAATCAAAACGGTAGCTAATAATGGAACAATTACTTTATCTTTAGATGAAAAAGTGACAAACAAGTTAGCTAAACTTGGCGATACAGCAGCTAACGGTCGTGATGGTGTAAATGGTACATCTGGTGCAACTGGCTTAACTGGTAAAGACGGCTTAAACGATAAAACTTTAACAGATAAAGTAAATGCATTACGTAACGGCGAAGCTGGATCTGTGGTATATACTAACGATGCTGGCGACCGTGTTGTTAAAGCAAAAGATGGTAAATACTACAAAGCTGATGAAGTAAAAGCTGATGGTACTGTAAA
>NZ_RQVH01000049.1:0-364 GCF_003992185.1 Veillonella sp. CNR 79/14
AGCACAAGATGTTAGATGTCACACTAGGTCGACACTTTGGTCACCTTTATTGTTCAGTTTTGAGAGGTCAACTCTCAAAAGTTAGTATTGACAAGCAGTAAAATGCTTTATATACTTACTAAGCACTATTTTCTAAGAAAATCGATGCATAACAAGGAAAACGAATGAGGCGAAGTCGAAGCGTAATGGTAATTACGTGAGACAAGCAGAATGAGTTTGTCGAAGTTAGGTGCGATTTTATAGAAAATAAAGATGTTCTTTGAAAACTGCATAGAAGATAATAAATTATTTATGATTTGGTCTCTTAGAGTTGACTCTAAGGGTTAGACCAAGCACATAGATTCTCTAAATTAACTTATAAGGT
>NZ_RQVH01000050.1:0-251 GCF_003992185.1 Veillonella sp. CNR 79/14
GTCGTAACAAGGTAGCCGTATCGGAAGGTGCGGCTGGATCACCTCCTTTCTAGGGAGACATACACTAGCACAAGATGCTAGATGTCACACTAGGTCGACACTTTGGTGTAATGGATAGACGTAGCATATGCGCTAGCTGTATCCAACCTTAATTGTTCAGTTTTGAGAGATTATCTCTCATATGTAGGCCTATAGCTCAGCTGGTTAGAGCGCACGCCTGATAAGCGTGAGGTCGGTGGTTCAAGTCCACT
>NZ_RQVH01000051.1:0-239 GCF_003992185.1 Veillonella sp. CNR 79/14
ACATACACTAGCACAAGATGTTAGATGTCACACTAGGTCGACACTTTGGTCACCTTTATTGTTCAGTTTTGAGAGGTTAACTCTCAAAAGTTAGTATTGACAAGAAGCTAAATGCTTTATATACTAACAAAGCTGTTCTTTGAAAACTGCATAGAAGATAATAAATTTATGATTTGGTCTCTTAGAGTTGACTCTAAGGGTTAGACCAAGCACATAGATTCTCTAAATTAACTTATAAG